>JAFRFO010000096.1 GCA_017434295.1 Clostridia bacterium | reverse complement strand
TTATAACCCTTTTAAGGGTTTGCTACAGTAGTAAATGCACTAAGGCTTGAACGGAGTGAAAGCCAGCACCTTTAGGTGCTGCAATGTTATATGCCCTTATAGGGCAAGTGAAAACCACCCGTTTCACGGGTGGTTATTATTCAACTTAAAATCTAATAAAAAATTAATTTTTTTATGTATATTTTCTCCAAAAAATAAAATAATATAATTAGATTTATTCTATCAAAATAATTTTTAGGAGGTAATTATATGCATAAGAAAACTGTAATTGGTTTATTACTTACATTTAGTTTAATATTTTCTGTTTCTTTTTGCTATGCAGTAAATGAAAACATGGAAAATGCTGGTGAAAATGCTAGAAATGCATTAGATAACACCGGAAATGCAATGGAAGATGCTGTAAAAGGTACTGGTGATATGCTCAGAGATGGTGCAAATGCTGTAAAAAACGGTGCTGAAAATTTAGGAAATAATATTAAAAATGGTGTAGAAAATACTGGAGATGCCATAAAAAATGGTGCTGAAAATATGAATGATGCAATGACAAATGATAATAATATGGACAACAATAATATTAATAATGATAATGCAAATAGTACTGATAAAAATAATGACAATACATCTGGTAATAATACAGACACAAATTATGATGCAACTAGAACTGAAGCAGAAAGCGGATTTATGGGAATGGCAAATGATACTTGGAGTTGGATTATCTTAGGTGTTGCAGCAATCGCAATAATTGCACTTGTTTGGTATTATACTACTCAAACTAATCGTAATAAATATAATAATCATGATGAATAAAATTTTTTATTAAAAAACCAAAAAGTTACAATTCACAGCAAAAAACTATAATATATTAATTTTTGAAAACCTTATTAATATATTATAGTTTTTTGCTGATTTTAAGCTATGAATTGTAACACAAAAAGGTCTCTTTTTTATTTTTTCTATTTATTAATTTAAAATATTATGTTATAATTATGGTATATTATTAATAAAGAGGTTTTTATATGGATACAAAATTAATAGCTAAGAACCCTACTGCCTATCATAATTATAATATTGAAGATAAATTAGAAGCAGGAATAGTTTTAGCAGGAACAGAGATCAAATCAATTAGAAATGGAAAAGTAAATTTAAAGGATTCATATGCAATATTAAAAAATGGTGAACCCTTTATTTTAGGTATGCATATTAGTCCTTATGAACATGGAAACATTTTTAATAAAGATCCGTTAAGAACTAGAAAACTACTATTAAATAAAAAAGAAATTAATAAATTAACTGGATTAATAAAGCAAAAAGGCTATAGTTTAGTTCCTATTTCTATGTATTTTAAAGGTAGTTTTGTAAAAATAGAACTTGGAATTGGCAAAGGTAAAAAATTATATGATAAACGTGAAGAAATTGCAAAAAAAGAAGCTAATTTACGTATCCAAAGAGAATTAAAGAATTAAAGAATTAAAGAATTAAAAAATAAAATAATTCAAAAATCCGCGCAGCGCTCAAACGGAGCGCAGCGAAGTGCGGTTGAAGAAGCCGACATATTAGTAAATTAAAATATGGAGGCTTCGACAGCAAGGATTTTTATGAATTATTATATTTTTTAATTCTTTTAATTATTTTACTTCATTTTCATAACTTGCGCACATAGATTCATCAGCCTTTTTAGTATTTTGTCCTTGCACAGGGCTAACTAAAATAGCTTCTAGGCTACACATTTGCTTTTCGCCATCGTGATAACGGCAACTTCTAACATTACAATTTATTTCTTGTTTCATAGCTATTCCTCCAAAAAAATAATGTTATGAACAAAATTTGTTCATAACATTATTTTTTGATTTTTCACTTAAAATTATTCTTATAATTATAATAAAAATTTACCAATTTTGATTTCACTTATTCTTCATTTTTATTTTCACTATTATTTTCAGGAATAACTATTTCTTCTTTTTCTTTATCTTTTTGACTTACTTTAACTGAATCGATTATTGTAATAAATTTAATATTTTCTCTTACTTCATCACAGTTAAATTTATTGTATTCATTAGATAAATCTTCCAATTTTTTAAATCTGTTAATTAGATTTCTTAAATCGCCATTTAAAAAGTTTGTTATTTTTGTAATTCCTTTTTCATTATATTCATGAATTCCTTCTGCTAATTGATTTGAACCATCTTTTAATTGATTTGTTCCATCACTTAAAGATGTTGTTCCGTTTGATAATTGATTTGCTCCTGTGCTTAATTCATTAGCTCCATTAGCTAATTGTGTTGTACCATAATATAATTGTGTAGCTCCACCTTGTAATTGTTCTACTCCACTTGATAATTGTTCAGCACCAGCTACTAATTGTGTTGCTCCTCCATCTAAAGTTTGAGCTCCATTGTTTAGGGCTTGTGTTCCATTTGCTAATTGATTTGCTCCGTTTGCCAATTGATCTATACCATTAATTAATGGTGCTATTTCAGTTGGTAATTTTTGAGTATTTGCATTTAATTGTTCAATACCGTCAGCTAAGTTATTAATTCCTGTTATTAAGTCATTTGCTTTTGAAGCTTTTCCTAATAATTGTTTTTGTTGATTTAATGCTTGAATATTTCCAGCAATTAAATTATATAAATCAGAGCCTTCTGGTAAAGTTGCTAATACATTTGTATTTGCTTGAATTAATCCATCTAATTGAGTAATTTTTTCTTCTGATACATAATTTGGTAACTTTTGTGCAATATTATTAACTTCTGTTTTTAATGTTTGAGCTCCATTGTTTAATTGATTTACTCCATTACCTAATTCACCCATTTTAGTTTGAAGTGTAGCTGTTTTACTATTTAAAGTATTTAAACCATTACTTAAATTTTGAGCTCCTGTATTTACTTCATTAGCTCCATTTGCAAGACCTGTTGTTCCTTCTTTTAAACTACTAATTCCTTCTCCAGCTGAAGATAATCCATTTTTTAAATCTGATATACCATCATTTAATGTTCCAGCTCCGTCGTTTAATTGATTTGCACCACTACTTAATTTACTTGCTCCAGCATTTAATTGGCTTGCTCCTGAATTTAAAGTTTTTGCTCCATCATCTAAAGTTACAACTCCATCTCTTAATGTATTTGCACCTTCTTCAATTTGGTCAATTGATGTTTTTAATTCATTCACATTACTTAATAAACTATCTATTTTTGATAAATCTAATTTTTCACTTAATAGATTTGGTGTTGCAATTGATATAATGTTTTTCATTTCAAATTTTGTTGTATCCATTGTAATTTCAATACTACTTGGAATATCTATATTTGCAAATTCTCCTGATAATTTAAGACTTTCTTTCATACCAGGCATTACTAAACCAATAACTACAGATTTTTCACCATTTTCAATTAGTTTAGCGTTTTTAACTTCAATATTTGTATTGTTTTTTGTATCAATTAAAGTACCTACTGCTATAACAAATGGTGTATACATTTTTTCATATCTACCATTTACATATACTTGTTTTTCTGATTTATTTATATATTCTATTTTAACACTTACTCTACCACTTTTTCCAGCTAATTCTTCTGGTGTAATCTCTTTTCCATCTAAAGTATATGTTATTTTTGTTTCAATTGGTAATTCTTTATCAGAATTTTCTTGCTTTGTTTGGTTATCTTTTTTTGTTGTAACTATTGTTTTATAGTTTTCTCCATTCGCTTTTGCTTTTGTATAAACACTTTCATCAGCTGCTAATGCATACATTGGTAAAGTATACATTAATAAACTAAATGCCATTATTGATGAAATAAATCTTTTTAATACTTTTTTCATTTTAATATCCTCCTCTATTTTCAAACTGTCAATTTAAACCCGGAACCAATTGACCGTTTTTTAATTTTTAATTTTTCTCATTCCAATAGTAGTTTTACAAATTATTTTATCAAATAAAGTTAAGAATGCTGGCAACATAAATGCAACTACAAACATACTTATTATAGCTCCTCTTGCCATTAATGAGCATAATGAACCAATCATCTCTAACTTTGATACTAAACCTATTCCGAAGGTTGATGCAAAGAAGCATAGTCCACTAACTAAAATTGAATTTATTGATGTTGATAATGCAAAATGAACTGCATCATTTTTATTCATGCCTTCTTTACGTTTTGTTACATATTTTGTTGTAATTAATATTGCATAATCTATTGTTGCTCCTAATTGTATTGTACCTATAACTATTGAAGAAATAAATGGAATTATTGTATTTGTATAAAATGGTAATCCCATATTTATAAATATTGCAAGCTCTATAACACTAATTAAAATTATAGGTAATGCTATTGATTTTAGTACAAAGAACATTAATAAAAATATAACAACTATAGAGATTATATTTACACTATTAAAGTCATGGTCTGCAACTGTAACTAAGTCATTCATTAATGGCCCTTCTCCAGCAAGTATTGCATCTTGATCATATTTTTCAATTATTTTATTTACTTCTTTTATTTGTGTATCTATTTCTGGGGTTGCCATCTCGTATAGAGAATTTATTAATACAATTTTATATTTATCATTTTCTACTTTAGAAAGAATATCTTCTGGTAAGAAACTTTCTGGTATTCCTGCATCTTCTAGTTTTGCTATACTCAAAGTCCAATCTATTCCATCTAAATTGTCAATTTCATTTAACATTTCGTTTACTTTTTCGTTACTTAAATTACTGTTTACTAGCAATAGTTCAGGTGAAACTATTTTAAATTCGTTTATTACTTCTTTATTTGCTTGAACACTCATTAATGTATTTGGTAATGAGGCATCTAGCTTGTAATAAACCTTTGTATTCTTATATCCATAAAAAGCAAATGGTAATATAAGTACAAATAAAATAATGAATGCCACATGATGTTTTATAATAAAGTCTGATAATTTAATAAATTTAGGCATTAATTCTTTGTGTTTTGTTTTTTCTACTAAATTGTTGAATATTAATAATAAAGCTGGTAAAACTGTTACAACACAAATTAATCCAAACACTACACCTTTTGCCATAACTAATCCTATATCTGTTCCTAAAGTTAAAGACATACCACATAAAGCTAAAAATCCTGCAATTGTTGTAAGTGAGCTTCCAAGAACTGATACTAAAGTTTTAGAAATTGCATTTGCCATTGCTTTGTTAACATTTTTCTCTGTTTTCTTTTCTGCTACAAATGTATGATATAAGAAAATAGCAAAGTCCATTGTTACACCCAATTGTAATGCTGCACTTATTGCCTTAGTTATATAAGACACTTGACCGAAGAATATATTTGTTCCCATATTAAATAGTACAGCAAATCCTATATTCATTAATAGTAAAACTGGTGCTACAAATGAGTCTAAAGCTATTGTTAATATAATTAAACATAGAATTACAGCAATAACTACATAAATTGTCATTTCAGATTCTAGTAATTGCTTTGTATCTAGTAATGTAGCAGACATTCCTGAAATCATACATCTTTCATCTGTTATCTCTCTTAATTTTTCAATTGATTCCATTGTTTCGTCTGAAGAAATTGCTTCTTTAAATGTTACTATTAATAATGTTTCGTCATTTTTGTAAACTCTACCAATTAAATCTTCTGGAAGAATTTCTACTGGTATTTGCTCTCCTAATACATCAGCTAAACTTGCACACATTTCTACATTGTCAATTTTTTCTTTGATTTCATCTTCTAAATCTAATATTTCTTTCATAGGCATATTCTTAAGCACAACTACTGAATATGCTCCCATGTTAAAATCATCTGTTAAGATGTTTTCACCTTGAATTGTTTTTATATCTTCTGGTAAATATGTTAAAATATCATAATTTACCTTGGTTTTTAACATTCCCATAAATGATGGAACTAATAAAACCATAAAAATAATTAATATAATCTTTCTGTATTTAACCACTAGTTCGCCAAACTTTTGCATTTCAACTACTCCCTTCTTTTTATATGACCATTGGTCAACATTTGTATAATATTATATTCCTTTTTTGACCAATAGTCAATAGTTTTTTAAAAAAATATTGACTAACGGTCAGTTTTATGTTACAATTCTTTTAGTGATTAAATTAATATCTGTCAATTTATACCCGGAAACAATTGACCGATTTTAAAAGAGGTAATTTTTATGAAAAAAGAAAAAGATCCTGAAAAAGAATCAAGATTATTAAAAAGTGGTTTTAATTTATTTTTAAAAAAAGGTGTCCAAGAAACATCAATTCAAGAAATAGTTGATGATGCTAAAGTTGCCAAAGGTACCTTTTACACCTATTTTAAAGATAAATATGAACTTAGAAATCTGCTTATTGCAAAAAAATCCAATAAGCTTTTTAATGATGCTTATAAAAAATTACAAAAAACTGATATTAAAAAGTTAGATGAAGAAGTTATTTTTATAGTTGATTATATTATTGATGAATTAAATAGAAACCGTTTATTACTTCAATTTATAACCAAAAATCTTTCTTTAGGTATATATAGCAAAGCCATAAATGAGATTTATCAAAAAAATGATGCTTCTGATAATAGTGTTTATAAATTGTTTTTAAAAGGAATTCAAGAACAAAATATTGATATTAAAAATCCAGAGGTTACTTTATATATGATTATCGAATTAGTTAGTTCTACATGCTTTAATTCAATTTTATATAAAGAACCTCTACCTATAAATGAGTTTAAACCTTATTTGTATGATGAAATAAGAAAGTTGATAAATGCTTAGCATTTATCAACTTTTTTTTAATCTGTTATGTCTAAATCTATAATTACATTGCAATTATAATTTGGATATTTTTCTTTAAGTTTTGCTATTATTTCATCTTTTATTTGTTCTTTATTATCTGCTTTGAAGTCAAATATTAAATCAAAGAATATGTTATTTGATTTATCTACATAAAAGCCGTGGACTTGTAGGATTTCTTTATAATTTTTAATTATACTATTTAATTCTTTTTTTATTTCGCCAAATTCACCTTTGTCATTAGCAGCATATATTCCAAGTGTAAGAACTATGCTAAATTCAGCATATATTGAATATTCTATTTCTCTTGTTAAAATATGTATTTCTTCTGCTGTCATGTCGTTTCTAACTTGTATATGTGCAGATGCAATTGTGTTTGATGGTCCATAGTTATGTAAGTTTAAGTCGTAAGTTCCTTGGACTTCTGGAAATTGATTTATTCTTTCTTTTAGTTTTTTAGAAAGCTCTGGGTCTGCTCTAACTCCTAAAATTGAATTAACCGCTTCTTTTAATATTTCATAAGATGCTTTTATTATAAATAAACCAATTAAAACACCCAAATATCCTTCTATTGTAAAATGCCAAATGAAGTTTAAAATTCCTGCAATTAATGTTGTAAATGAAAGAACCGCATCCATTAAAGCATCTTGACCTGATGCAACTAAGCTTTGTGAATTTACTTTTTTTCCTGTCTTTTTTACATAGGTTCCTAAAATAATTTTAGTTAAAACAGCTACTGCTATGATAACTAAAGAGATTACAGAATAATCTGTTTCCCCTGGATTTATTATTTTAAGCACTGATTCTTTTATTGCCAAAATACCTGCAAATAATATGATTGCTCCTATTATAATAGAAGTAAAATACTCTATTCTTCCATGTCCATAAGGATGTTCTTTATCAGGTTTTCTATTTGCAAGCTTTGTACCAATTATTGTAATTACAGAAGAAAGCACATCAGTTAAGTTGTTTACTGCATCTAAAACAATGGCAATAGAATTAACTATTAAACCAACCGTCATTTTAAATCCAACTAAAATCGCATTTACTATTATTCCAATTATACTTGTTCTAATTATTTTCTTGTTTCTATCCATAAGAGCTTTCCCCTCTTTTTATTTTTTAAATTGACTATCTCTCTTTACTTTTTATTTATTTTATAGGTATTTCTATCTACAGTAATATTAAAAACTGTTTTTTCTCCACTAGGTGCTTCTAATATAACATCTGTATTTCCTGTTTTGTTAAATACAGCATGAACAACCCAATCATTTAGTCCTTGCTCAATAAATCTAACATCAACTGTTCCTAGGCTTTCATCTGACAAGTAAACTTTATAAGAGCCATCAAAAACTGCTCAATCTGATCCACCATTTAATAATATTTCTGTATCATAACTTTGTGGCTGTTGCAATGTTAAAAATGTAAATATTCCTATTATTACAATTGATATTAAAACTCCAACAATCTTTATTCCTCTTTCTTTAAATATTACTAATGGATATATAATCATTGTTACTGCACAGAATATTGTTGTAAGAATATGTTTTGGGAATGAATACATTGTCATTCCTAAATATTCACCAAAATGATGTCCTAATAAAGCTAATATTGGTGCTAATATAAGTAATCCCCACCATTTATCTTTTTTCATATACCAGCCTATGAATCCCATAGGAATTGTAAGTAATGTCCATTTAAGCCAATAATCATAATAATTAAATAATTTCCATCCTAATTGATTAAATGGTACTTGTATTAAATAAACCAAGGGCTGACTTATTAAAAAGAACACAAAACATTTTAATAACGAATCAATTGCAGATTTGCTATTCATTATAATTATTATTCCAAATAAAATCCATACTTCAAATGAAACTGTAATGTCTATAAAAGAAGTATCTTTTACTATTGGCCACATTGCCATGCCTCCAGTATATAAGCCTGCTATTAGTGCAAATACTATTACTTTTGGCCAAGTTAGATTAATACCTCCAAATAATTTTTTTATTTTTTCCATAATAAAAACTTCCTCCTATATTGTACTATTTATCTAACAAAAATATTATATCATTTTTTTATTTTTTGTCTACAATAATTAAAAAAGAAGTAAAATTATTTTACTTCTTTTTTCATAGAAATATGTATATTTTCAATTCCAACATTTAGCTCACGAGTAATAATATTTTGAATTTGCGCAATTTGTTCTGTTTTTAGCTCATTTGCACCTACAATAATACTTACATTATCCCCATTAACAAATACTACTGAATTTTCAAAACCTTTTGTTTTAATTAGATT
Organism: Clostridia bacterium; assembly: GCA_017434295.1. GTDB lineage: Bacteria > Bacillota > Clostridia > TANB77 > CAG-508 > CAG-269. The sequence goes on along the minus strand of JAFRFO010000096.1, from coordinate 907 downwards.
TTCACATATCATTATACTATTTTTTGTATTATTCAATTTTTTAATTTCATCTGTAATTGACTTTTTTTGTTCATCTGTTGAATTACTATTATTTAGTATTTTTTCGTAGGATTCTAGCATTTGAGAATACATATTTTCTCTTTCCAATTTTGATTTTGCAAAATAATCTTCTACAACATCATAGCTACTTACAAGTGTAGCATCTCCTATATCTGCATATTTGTTATTTTCACTAATTGAATTGTCAACTTGATTATTTGTGTTTGTATCATTTGTATTTGTTTTTATTATTGAATTGTCTTCTGAGTCTATTTCAACTAATTTTCCTTCAGAATTTTCTACTAGTTCTTTTTTGCTTGTTTCTGCCAATTTATTATCCTGTGATTTACTCATACCATTTGTATAATTTAGATAACCTGCTGTAATTAGCATTAAAGCTAATGTATAAATTATTATTTGATTTTTCTTTATTATTTTCATAAATAAAAACCTCTTTCTTTTTTATTTTACATCTATTTATGTATGCATTCATGCATCCATTTGAAATACTTGGATTTTATGCGTTGCAAGACCTGTTGCTGCTTCTACTGCTTGAACAATATTTGCTTTTATTCTGTCATTTTTGGCTCCTTGGGCCGTAATAATAGCACCTTCTATTTTAGGCTGAATTGTTTTTTGAGTTATTGGAATTTTTTGGCCATCATCTTCTTTATATATTATATCTTTTTGGGTGTCAGTTTGCTCTATTGTTCTTTTTCCTCCTGAAGTATCAGTTTCTTCTGTTAGGCTTGATTTAGAGTTTTCGTTAAACATTGCAACAACCTCACTACTTTCTGAATAATTTATAAAAACCTCAACTTTCCCTACTCCTTGGATTTTTTCTAAAATATTTTTAAGCTTTTTTTCT
>JAFRFO010000095.1 GCA_017434295.1 Clostridia bacterium | reverse complement strand
ACTAAGCAACCTATGTGTACCAATTACAACATCAACTTCACCTAATTTAAGTTTTTTTACAACTTCATCTTGATATTTTTTAGATTTAAATCTATTTAATATCTCAACTCTAATTGCAAATTCTTGCATTCTGTCCTTAAACTCTTGATATTGTTGTTCTGCAAGCACTGTAGTTGGTGCTAAATATGCAACTTGTTTTTGATCCATAACAGCCTTAAATGCAGCACGAATTGCAACTTCTGTTTTACCATATCCAACATCTCCGCATAAAAGTCTGTCCATAGGTTTGTCATTTTCCATATCTTTTTTAACCTCTTCAATACATCTTAATTGATCATCAGTTTCACTATATGGAAATTTCTCTTCAAATTGAGTTTGCCATGGAGTATCTGGACTAAAGCTAAAGCCTTTTGAATGTTCTCTTTTTGCATAAAGCTCAATTAATTCTTTTGCTACTTCTCGTAAATTATTTTTTACTCTTGCCTTTGTGTTTTGCCACTCTTTACTTCCAAGCCTATTGATTTTTGGTGCAGCTCCATCTCCACCAATGTATTTTCTAATCATATCCATTGAGCTTGTTGGAATATATAAAATAGAATCATTTTGATATTTAATTTTAATATAATCTTTTGTAATTCCATCTGCCTTAATTGTATTAACACCAATGTATACACCAATTCCATAAGTTTTGTGTACAACATAATCACCAATTTTTAAATCTGCAAATACTATTTTTTCTGCATCTCTAAAAGCTGAATTAATTGGTCTTCTTTGTTTCTTATCGCCATCTATAATATTATCAGCAGATATAATTATTTGATTCAATTCATAATTTTCAAAACCAGTTGATATTTTTCCTAATGATATTGTAACTATTGTCTCTTCTGATTTTGCAACTATTGTATTGTTTAGATTCTCTTCTACTTTACAAATAATTTCTTCTTTATCAAAAATTGATTTAAGCTTTTTGATTTTTTCTTTATTTTCAAGTAAAACAATTACTTCTTTTTTCTCATTAATCCATTTTCTAATATCTTTTATTAATTCTTCTACTTCGCTCTTGAAATAGTTGATTTCTCTATACTTAAAGTTATAGTTTTCAGCTTGAATTTCTGGTTTCACATCAAATGGTTCTAAATAAATCAATTGATGCTTTTCTAAATCATCTTGTAACTCTTCTATGCCTAGCAAATTTTCAATTGCTTCAGGCACAATTTTTTCTTTTTCAACTAAAGTTTTTATTAATTCTTTATTGTCTTGGTTAATATTTTTTTGTCTTTGATTTATTTTAGAAATATCATCTAACAAAACAATATAATTCTTATTTAAATAGTCTAACAAGCTTGCTTGACTCTCATAAAAACAATCAAAATATTTGTCTATTTTACTTAAATAACTACCGTTTAAAATTTGTTCTATATCTTCTTCAGCATTTTCTTCTTGCTTATCAGTTAAAACCTTTTGCCTAATTTTTTGAGCAACCTTTTCCTTAGATAGCTCTAACACATATTCATTTGCAGGATTAATAGTAGTACTATCTAATTGCTTAATTGACCTTTGGCTAGAAATGTTGAAGGTTCTTATAGAATCAATTTCATCTCCCCAAAACTCAATTCTAACACCAGTTTCCTCTGTTACAGAAATATCTAAAATATCTCCTCTAACACTAAATTGACCTCTTCCTTCTATTAAATCATATCTTGCATAACCTAATTCTACAAGTTTTTGCTTAATATCTTCTAAATTCTTACTTTCACCTACTTTAAAATCAATTGTGTTTTTATATAAAACTGATTTTGCAGGTAGTCTTTGCATTAAAGCTTCAATAGTTGTTACAATAACTAAATTCTTCTTAGAAATAATTTGGTTTAGTGCTTCAATTCTTTCATAAGGTAAATCCTTACTTTCTGCAATATAATCATAAGTTACTACTTCTTTTTTAGGAAATATTATTGCCTTATCTGTAAAATATGAAATATCATCTTTTATTCTCTTTGCTTGAATTTCATTATATGTAACAATTATTATTGGTTTTTTAGAAAACTCATTTATAGCTGAAACTAGGCTTATTCCGCCAACGCCAATTAAGCCCGATATTGATATCGGACTTTTTTTATTTTCTATTTGGTTTATTAAATCTACAAATTTTGGATTTCTTCCAAGCTTTCCTATTATTGTGTTCACTGTAAAAGTGCTCCTTTACATACAATATCACAATTATAGCATATTTTTTATTGGTTTGCAAGTTTAGTTTGTTAAAAAAATATGCCAACCATAATATAATTATGGTGGCATATTTTTACTTCATCGTGTGTTTTCCAAAAAGAAAAACTCTTT
>JAFRFO010000094.1 GCA_017434295.1 Clostridia bacterium | reverse complement strand
TTTGTACCACCTGAGTGGTTACCAGACTTTGTAAAAACAATAGGACACATATTCCCAGCATACTACTTTATAGATGCAAATCAAACAATAGCAAGTTTAGAAGAAGTAAACCTTGAAACATTACAACCAGTATTAATTAATATAGGAATAGTAATAGCATTTACAGTGGTGTTTATGATTTTAACAAATATTGTAACTAAAAAAAGAAGAAAAGTATAATGTTTTATTTATGCAAAAATATATTCTGTGAGTGGTCAAGTGGGGACCGTTCCATAGTTCTTAGAGATTTATCTCTTAGAACTATGTGAATGGGGAGACCCGGGAAGAATATATTTTTGTAATAAAAGGAGAAAACATGGATTTATTAAAAGATGTAAAATATATTAAAGGAGTAGGCCCAAACAGAGTACAATTACTAAATAGACTAGGCATATTCACTTTAAAAGATTTAATTACATATTATCCAAGAACATATGAGGATAGAAGCAAACCAAAATTTATTGCAGAATGTGTTGATGGAGAAGAAGCTTTAATTGAAGCATATGCAAGTGGAAGAGTACAAGAAATTCGTTTAAAAGGAAAAACTATGTACAAGCTTGTTATTCAAGATGAGTCAGGAAAAGCAACTGCAACGTGGTTTAATCAAAGTTACTTAAAAAACACATTTAAAATGGGAGAAAAGTATAAATTTTATGGTAGAGTAAATAATTATTTTGGAAAGATTACATTAAATAATCCAGTATTTGAGTCTTATGAAAAATCATCAAATACAGGAAAAATTATTCCAATATACCCTCTAACATATAAATTAACTCAAAATACAATTAGAAAAATTATAGAAAATGGTTTAAAAGAAGTAGGACAAGATCTACCAGAAACATTACCAGATTATATTTTAAAAGATTACAAACTTATAGGAATAAATCAAGCAATAAATGATATACATTTTCCAAATGAATTTAGTGATTTTAGCAAAGCTCGTAATAGATTGGTTTTTGAAGAATTATTTTCAACCCAATTAGCCTTACTTCAATTAAAAAATAATTATATTCATAGTGAAGATGGAATTGAATTTGACAAAAATGTAAAAATGTCAGAAATTATAAATCGTTTGCCGTTTAAACTTACAAAAGCTCAACTTAGGGTTTTAGAAGAAATTGATAATGACATGGAAAGCAAAAAGAATATGAATAGGCTTTTACAAGGAGATGTTGGTTCTGGGAAAACAGTAGTTGCAATGGTAGCAGCATATAAAGCAGTAAAATGTGGATATCAAGTTGCAATAATGGCACCAACGGCGATACTTGCTAGCCAGCATTTAGAAAGCTTTAAAAGTTTGTTTGATGAATTGCAAATTAGATGTGAATTACTAATTTCTGCAATAACAAAAAAGAAAAAAGAAGAACTATTACAAAGACTAAAAAATGGTGAAATAGATATATTAATTGGAACACATGCAATAATAGAAGATAATGTAGAGTTCAACAATTTAGGACTTGTTGTAACAGATGAACAACACAGATTTGGTGTAAAACAAAGAACTAAAATAGTAGAAAAAGGTCAAAACCCAGATGTATTAGTTATGACAGCAACACCAATTCCAAGAACTTTAGCACTTATATTATATGGAGATTTGGATATATCTATTATAGATGAGCTTCCACCAAATAGAAAGAAAATTGAAACATATGCAGTTACAAAAGGCTTAGAGGATAGAGTAAACAATTTTATTAAACAGCAAATTAATGAAGGAAGGCAATGCTATGTTGTTTGCCCTTTGGTAGAAGAATCTGAAGAAATGGATTTAAAATCTGTAATAGAGTTATATGAAAAATATAAAACAGAAATCTTTAGTGAGTATAAAGTAGAATATATTCATGGTAAAATGAAAGCAAAAGACAAAGACAATATTATGGATCGTTTTAAAAACGGTAAAATAGATATATTAGTTTCTACAACAGTAATAGAAGTTGGAGTAAATGTTCCAAATGCAAGTATAATGATTGTGGAAGATGCACAAAGATTTGGTTTGGCACAGCTTCATCAATTACGTGGAAGAGTTGGAAGAGGAGAATATCAATCGTATTGTATATTAAAATATAAAGGAAACGGCGAAAACACAAGAGAAAGAATGAAGGTAATGTGTGATACAAATGACGGTTTTATTATATCAGAAAAAGACCTTGAATTAAGAGGAACAGGAGACTTTTTTGGAACAAAACAACATGGTATACCAGATTTTAAAATTGCAAATTTATTTGAGGATATGGCAGTATTAAAACTAGTTCAAGGTGTTTCGATAAAAGTAATTGCAGATGATCCAAATCTTGAAAAAGAGAAAAATAAACTATTAAAAGAACTTGTAAAAGATAAGTTCACAGATAGAATCGAAATATAGAAAAGGATGTAGATATTATGGTTCAAGTAATTTTAAAACTAATTGCAGTAATATTAATGCTTATAGGAGCAATATTTATATATGATTCAAGAATTTTAACAAAAAAATTCTTTAGTTTTGGTGACCAAAATGAAGGAACAATGGGACTTAAAATACTTGGATTTATGATAATTATTATAGGTGGAATAATTTTTTACGTAAATAGATAAAAACGGTCAATTGGTTCCAGGTTTAGCGGTCAATTGGTTCCGGGTTTAAATTGACAGATTAAATTGAACAATAAAAAAAGGAGAAAAACATTAGATGAAAAGAAGAAGAAACAAGTCGACAAAAACGCTATTAAAAGAGTTAATAGCATTATTATTAGCATTTGGAATATTTCAAGCATATGGTTATATATCTGGACAATACAATTCATCAAATGCAAATGAACAAGCAAACGAAAATAAACATGCAATTGCAACAAAAACGGTTAGTACAGAAACACAATCTAACTATTCAGCTGAAAATATTCTATCATTTGATTTATCAAGTATTCCAGAATACAAAGATACACCATTTGTATATATAAATGACAATAAGCCATCATTTATAGAAGAAGATATAACAACCGAAAGCTTTGAAAAATATAGTGATTTAGATAGTTTAGGAAGATGCGGAGTTGCTTATGCAAATATTTGTAAAGAAATAATGCCAAAAGAGGGCGAAGAAAGACAACCAATTGGTATGATTAAACCATCTGGTTGGAAAACTGTAAGATATGATGATTTAATAGAAGATAAATATTTGTATAATAGATGTCATTTGATAGGATATCAATTAGCAGGAGAAAACGCAAATAATAAAAATTTAATTACAGGAACAAGATACTTTAATGTAACAGGAATGTTGCCATTTGAAAATCAAGTTCGTGATTACATAAATAAAAACAAGAATAATCATGTATTATATAGAGTTACACCTATTTACCAAGAAAATAACTTGGTAGCAAATGGGGTTCAAATGGAGGCATTTTCTGTTGAAGATAATGGTGAAGGTGTTCAGTTTAACGTTTTTGTTTATAATGTACAACCTGGTATTCAAATTGATTATGCAACAGGAGAAAGCAAAAGAAATGCAGAATAATTTAAAATATTGTAATAATTCACAGCAAAATATTCAAAAAAGTAAAATAAAGTTTGTAAAAAATATATACAAACTTTTATTTTTATGTTACAATATTTAAGTAAAAGTAGAATCGGAGCAAATATGTGCTTCATAAATAAAAGGAGGAATTTATCATGTCAGGACATAGTAAATGGCATAACATTCAAGCTAAAAAGGGAAAAGCAGATGCAGCAAGAGGAAAAGTATTTACAAAATTAGGAAGAGAATTATTAATAGCAGTTAAAGAAGGTGGACCAGATCCTGCAGGTAATTCAAAGTTAAAAGGCGTAATTGCAAAATGTAAAGCAGCAAATATGCCAAACGATACAATAAATAATGCAATAAAAAAAGCATCAACAAGTAATGAAAACTATGAAGAAATAACATATGAAGGATATGGACCAGCTGGAGTTGCAGTTATAGTAGAAGCAGCAACAGATAATAAAAATAGAACAGCAGCAGATGTAAGACACGTATTTGATAAAGCAGGAGGAAACTTAGGAACATCAGGATGTGTATCATATATGTTTAATAAAAAAGGTGTAATTGTAATAGAAAAAGAAACATGTAAAATGGATGAAGAAGAATTAATGATGCTTGCAATAGATGCAGGCGCAGAAGATTTTTCTTCTGAAGAAGAAGTATATGAAATAACAACAGATCCAAGTGATTTTACAGCAGTTAGAGAAAAATTAGAAGAAAATGGATTAGAGTTTTTAGAAGCAGAAGTACAAATGGTTCCTACAACAACAGTTGCACTTGACGAAGCTGGTAGCGAAAAAATGGAAAGACTAATTGAGAGATTAGAAGAACTTGATGATGTTTCTAATATTTATCATAACTGGGAAGAATAAATTAAAACGGTCAATTGGTTCCGGGTTTAAATTGACCGCTAAAAAATAGGTCAACTGGTTCCAGATTTTAAATTGACAGATTTTTAGGTCAACTGGTTCCAGATTTTAAATTGACCAAATAATAGTAAGGAGTAACTTATGAAGAAAAATAAAAAATTATTGATTGCAATAATAGTTTTAGTTGTATTAATTGTTATAGTAGGTGTTGCATATGCATTTGTTGCAACAGATATGTTTAAAAGTGACAAAGATCAATTTTTTAAATATGCATCTCAATTACTTGATAAAGAAAACGGCTTTTTAGACAATAAAATTGAACAATATAATCAGAAAAAAAATAATTCAAAATATGAATTTATAGGTAAGTTAACAGCAAATATTGATTCAGATGATTTAAATAAAAATACATTAAAAAATCTTGAAAATATGAATTTAAACTTTGCTGGAAATATAGATAATGCTATGCAAAAGGCAGAGGCATTAGTTAAGCTAAATTATTCAAATGACGTAAATTTCTCAATGTTGTTTAAAAAATCTAATGGAATTATTGGTATAAAACTAAATGATGTTGTAAAAAAATATCTAGCAGTTAAAGAAAATGAATTAATAAATCTTCCAAAAAAACTTATAGGAAATATACCATTTGATATTACTGCTATTGATTTTTCTAGAATTAGTTTCTCAAACGAAGCTGATAAAGATAGTACAAAAAATAAATATATTCAAATTCTAAAAGACAACATTGATGGTTCAAAGTTTTCTAAAGTTAAAAGCATGAATTCAGAAGGTTATTGTTTAGAAATAACAAATCAAAAAATTATAGAATTAATGGCTAAAGTATTGGAAAACCTAAAATCAGATGAGCAAACATTAAATAAATTAAATAGTATGTTAGGAACCAATTGGGGTTCAACAGAAATTGATACAATAATTAGTTTCTTATCAAATGTTACCATAAAAGATAGTAAATCAAGAATAACTATTTATCAAAAAGATGGTAATTTAAATAAGTTAGAAATTCAGTTTAATGATATGGTTAACATCACAATTACCAAAACATCAACTGAAGATGATGTTAATTATAATATTAATGCAGAAACTGAGAAGTTTTCAATCAATTTTGATGCAAAATTTTCTGGGCTTCAAGCTTTACAAAGTATAGAAGAAAATTATAGTTTAGAATTTTTATTAGGAGATTCTTATAATTATAATATCGAAAGAACTGTTAATTTTACAGATGATATTGAAATAAAAGATTTTGAAGATAATGAATATGCTGATTTAAACAAAATGAACAAAGATCAATTAACAAAATTATACGAAACTTTAATTAATGCAATTGACAAAGTTCATAAAGAAAAATTAGAAAAGTCTGGATTAAAAGACAATAATCCACTTGAAATAATTTTACCAGATTTTACTAAGCTAGCTAGTGCAAATTCAGAGAAAAGTCAATTAGTAGATGGTTTAGAAAATAATAATACAAATAATGAAATCGATTTATTAGAAGAAGCATCAAATCAAGATTCAAATAAAGATAATACATCTAATTCTAATAGTCTAAATAACAATAATAATACTAATAACTCAAATGCCAATGATAACAGCAATTCATCTAATTCAAATACTTCTATTGATAATAATACAAATGTAGATGGTAATAATACAAACAATTCTTCAAGTAATATTGTAGAAAACATGGAAAAAGTTGAAAAAGAATCTTTTAATGCACGTTTTACACAATATGAAGGAAATAGTATTAGAGGAACGACAGTAAAAAGCCTTATAATGCAAGTTATTGCAACTAATATGGCTGATGAAGAAAAAAAGATTACTGTAACTGGAGATATAATATTAACAGGAGATGAAATTCCTGATTCAATAGATACTAGTAAAGTATATAAAGTAAAATGTTCTACTGGAATTGATGGTTACGTAAATTCAGTTGAAATTTTGGAAAACAGATAATTTATAATAATAAAAATATAACAGAATTAATACAATGTTTGGTTTTAATGTGTTCTAAAGTTACAAAAAAAGCATATATATTTATTATATGCTTTTTTATTATGCCTTTGGTAGATAATAGCTTTCTAGATAAATAAACTAGTTTTTATATCAAAAAGAAAAGAGGAATAAAAAATGGATACTTTAAATCAAATTTTAATATATTTTCCAATTGAAATGCAAAATTATATTATAAACTCTATAAATAGTCAGTCTTTAATAAAAAATCAATTGGAAGAAATACGAGTAAGAGCAAATAGGCCTATTATACTAAAATTTAGAAATTATGATGTTGTATTAGATTATGAAACATATACAGAAGATATATTAAAAATCTTAGAAAAGCTTTGTGAAAATTCAATATATGCATACAAAAATCAGATTTGCCAAGGTTTCTTAACAGTTAGAGGTGGACATAGAATAGGTATTACTGGTACAGTAGTTGTAGAAAATGATGAAATTATAAATGTAAAATACATATCTAGCTTGAATTTTAGAATTGCAAGAGAAATAGTAAATTGTAGTGATAGTATTTTAAACCAAGTTATTGATACAGAAAATGATACAATTTTTAATACTCTATTAGTATCACCACCTGGCAAAGGTAAAACAACAATGCTTAGAGATTTAGTCAGACAAATAAGTAATGGAATAACAAGTTTTAATTTCCCAGGTTTAACTGTTGGTTTAGTGGACGAAAGAGGCGAAATTGCTGCTAGTTATAAAGGTGTGCCACAAAATGATGTTGGAATAAGAACAGACATAATTGGAAACATAGATAAATCAAAAGGAATAGAAATTTTAATTAGGTCTATGGCACCAAAGGTAATTGCATGTGATGAAATTGGAAGCCAAGAAGATATTGAAGCTATACAAAAAGCCATGCTTTCAGGAGTAAAGGGCATTTTTACTATGCACGGAAAAAATATGGAAGATATAAAAAATAATCCAGAAGTAAATGAACTAATTGAAAAAAAGCAAATAGAAAAAGTTATTTTTATTTAATAGTTCTAAATATAATTTTTAGTGAATATAATAAATAAAAATGCCAAAAGGGACGGACTTTTTGGAAAGAGGTTTGTTAGTAATGTATTTAATAAAGATATTAATATTATTTGCAATATTTGTTCTGTGTAGTTTTATAGGAAAAATAATTGCGGGAAAATTTAAATCTAGGTTAGAAGAGTTAAAAGAACTTAAGAATTCACTTAATATATTTAAAACAAAAATTAAATTTACATATAGTCCAATTCCAGAGATATTTGATGAGATTGGAAAAAATTCAAGTAAAAATGTTGGGAAAATTTTTACTAGTGCAAAAGAAAAAATGAAGAACAAAACTGCTGGAGAAGCATGGAAAGAATCAATTGAATCAACAAATAGTAATCTAAATGATGATGATAAAAAAACCTTACAAATGTTATCTAAAATGCTAGGAGAAGCGGATTTAGATGGACAAGTTGGACAAATTGATATCACATTAAATTTTTTAGAAAAACAAATACAAAATGCAGAAGAAGAGAAAAATAAAAATGCAAAATTATACAGTAAATTAGGAACGATAATAGGCTTAGCAATAGTAATCATGCTGTTTTAGAGATCACTTTCAAAAGGAGATTATGTATGGATATTAATTTATTATTTAAAATAGCTGCAATAGGAATATTAGTTGCAGTATTACATCAAGTTTTAGTAAGAGCAGGAAGAGAAGATCAAGCAATGATGACCACTTTAGCTGGTCTTGTTATAGTTTTAACAATGGTAATAAAAGAAATAAGTTCTTTATTTAATACAGTAAGGTCTTTATTTGGATTGTAAGGAGGAAAAATGGATGTAATAAAGATAATAGGAATTGCTTTGATAGGGCTTATTATAATAATTATGGTAAAACAATATAAGCCTGAATTTGCAATATATGTAAGCATTTCTGTTGGAATCTTAGTGCTTGTTTTAATAATGGACAAACTTACTCGGAATAATTTCACTAATTAATTCAATTGTAAGCAAATCTTCTGTAAATACTAAGTTTATTAGTCTTTTGGTAAAAATTACTGGAATAGCATTTTTATCAGAGTTTGCTGTTAGTATTTGTAAAGATTCAGGTGAAAGTGCAATTGCAAGCAAAATAGAATTAGGAAGCAAAGTAATAATTGTATCAATGTCAGTTCCTATAATTACAAGCCTATTAGAACTTGTAATAAAAATATTACCATAAAGGTGTATTACAAATGAAAAGAATAATACTTTGTTTAATAATAGGAATAATTATAATTTTAGTACCCAATTCATACGCAGTTAATGAAGAAACTTTAAATGAACAACAAGAAAGTTTTGGAATTAATTCATTTATAAAAAATGCAAAACAATATGTAAATGAGGATTTCTTAGAAGAAGGAGATATAAATAATATATTTGAAGAAGCAATTAAAGGTAAAGTAGATAATGGAACATTTTTAAGTAAATTACTAAAAATATTTGGAAAAGAAGTTAAATCTACGCTAGTTACAATTTCTTCGATAATAGTAATAATCTTAGTACATAGTATTTTAAAATCAATAAGTGAAGGATTAGAAAATGAATCAATCGCAACAATAATTTACTATGTACAATACATATTAATTGCAACAATTATATTTGGAAATTTTGCTCAGATAATACAAATGGTTAAAGAATCTGCAACAAATATGGTTGGATTTATAAATATACTCATACCTTTGCTATCATCTTTGATGTTGTTCACACGGAAGTATAACAACAACAAGCATGTTACAACCAACTTTAATATTTGGAGTTGAACTGATAGGAAATTTAATTCACAATATTCTTATTCCTATAGTTCTAGCAATATCAAGTTTTACAATTATTTCTAAAATATCAGACAAAATACAAATAGACAAATTGTCAAAATTAATGAAATCAAGCGTAGTATGGGTATTAGGAATAGTCCTTACAGTTTTTGTTGCAACAGTTTCTTTAGAAGGTACTTTATCAAGTAGTGTTGATGGTATATCTGCTAAAACAACTAAAGCAGTAGTTAGTTCAGCAATTCCAATTGTGGGAAAAATATTAGGAGACGCGGTTGATTCTGTATTAGGATGTGGAATTATATTAAAAAATGCAGTAGGAATTGTTGGAGTATTAATAATTTTAAGCATTTGTATATTGCCACTTATAAAATTATCATTAATTACAATTAGTTATAAACTGTTGGCACGGCATTTGCCAGCCAATAGCCGACAAAAAAATCATTGAATTACTAGATCAAATTGGAGATATATTTAAGATTTTAATAGCAATTCTTGCTTCTGTGAGTGTACTTATGATAATTGGTGTAACTCTGGTAATAAAAATTTCTAATAGTGGAATGATGTATAGGTAAGAAAGGAAAAATATGATAGAAACACTTAGTTCATGGACAAAATCAGTAGTTTTAGCAGTAATAATAGTATCAATTTTAGAAATGATTTTGCCAAACAATAAGCAAAAAAAATATGTAAAAATGGTAATGGGAATTTTCATCTTATTTAATATCATTTCTCCTATAATTAAAAATAAGGATTCACTTAGCTTTGATGAAATAGATGTGAAAAAGATAGCAACTACAAGTAGTACAGGAACTAATGCAGAATATGAAAATGTTGTAGTAAATCAAGAATCAATGGATAGAAGGATAGAAGAATTATATATTGAGCAATTTGAAAAAGACATTACAAAGAAAGTTGAAAAGCTAGGATTTATAGTAAAAAAGTGTAAAGTAGATGCAGTTATTTCTCAAGATGAAGATAACACTGGTATTAAGAAAATTATATTAAAAGTTGAAAAAAATAAAAACGCAAAACAAGAGGATATTTTAAATGAAGCATCAACAAATGATAATTTAGATGAATCGAACAACAATGGTAACGTTAACATATCAAAAAACACGTCTGAAAACTCTTCTGATGATATATCAAATGATTTCGAAGACAAAATTGTAACAGAAATTCAAAAGATAAAAAAGGTAACTACTGGTGTTTCTAATGTTTCAAGTGTTACACAAAACAAACAAGATGAAGGCATTACAAATCAAGACATACGAAATCTTAAGCTGTTTTTGATAAAAGAATATGAGGTGAACGAAAGATGTTTAGAGATAAATTAAAATTTTTTAAGCCAATTGAAATAAGTCCAACTGGAGATGTGAAGACAGATAAAAAGAAGATTGAAAGCTTAGTATTTTTTATAGTTGTATTAATAATAACTATTATAGCGATAAATCTAATTTGGAAAGATGACAAAAAAGATAAGACAAATGATAGTGAAGGAGATTACACAAAAAAGCTTGCAACCATTGAAACTAATGCAGAACCATCAACAGATGAAGATACCAACAAAGATAATCTAGAAAAAAAGCTTAAAAATATTTTAGAAAAAATCCAAGGAGTAGGGAAAGTTGAGGTTTTTATAAATTATTCAGAAAGTAGTGAGGTTGTTGCAATGTTTAACGAAAACTCTAAATCAAGCCTAACAGAAGAAACTGATAC
>JAFRFO010000093.1 GCA_017434295.1 Clostridia bacterium | reverse complement strand
TACTAAAAGTATTGTTTATTATAGCTTTTGTATTATCATGGTTAGTAGCAATTGGATTATTCATTTTCTTCAAAACAGGTTTATTACAATACCACAAAGAATTATGGGTACAAACAGCAATGACTACAATGAATCATCAATATTTAGCAACATGGTTTATGTCAGCTGACGAAATAAATGCAATAATGAAAGAAATGGAAGTAGAAAATAATGAAGATTCAATACTTCACGAAGTAGAATTGCCAGCCAAAACAGATAATAATCCTAAAGAAAATGTGATAAAAGTTGATAAAATATCTGGAGATACATATGTTGGATTTGTAATGACTATTTCAGATCCATCAAAATTAAAGCTTGTAGATGCTAGAAAAAAATCAACAGGAACTCAGTTAAGTGAAATATGTAAAAAGAATAATGCAATTGCAGGAATAAATGCCAGTGGTTTTGAAGATCCAGATGGAAATGGTGATGGAAATAAACTAAATGAACCATGTATTATAGATAAAGAATTATTATATGGAGAAAAAGGCGTAGTATATAGCTGGATAGGATTAACCGAAGAAGGCGAACTAGTTTTAGGAAAATATACATACGAAGAAGCAATTGATATAGGAATAGTCTCAGGCTTGCAATTTGGTCCATACATAATAGTAAACGGACATAATCAAATAACAAAATCTAATGCAGGAGGCTTACATCCTAGAATGGCTATTGGTCAAAAGAAAGATGGAACTATTATATTTGTATGTATTGATGGAAGGCAGCCTGGTTATAGTTTAGGAGCAACTCAATTAGAATTACAAAACATATTTGAAAGATATGGAGCATACAATGCTGCAAACTTAGATGGAGGCTCATCAGCAACTATGGTTTATGATGGAAAAAGAGTAAATAAAACATCTACGCCAATGGGAGAAAGATATTTACCAAACGCATTTATTGTGGAAAAATAAAAATATTTTTAGGAGGAAATTTTTATGTTAAAAAAAGTAGCAATTATAACAAATGGAGGAGATGCACCAGGGTTAAATACAGTTATTAGAGCAATTGTAAAAACAGCTGAAACACATGGAATAGAGTGTTATGGATATATAGAAGGATATAAAGGATTATTAAATAATAACTATATTAAATTAGATTCAAAAACAAACGCATCAGGATTATTGCATAGAGGTGGAACAATTATAGGAACATCAAATAGTACAAATGTATTCAATTTAAAATGTGAAGAAAATGGACAAATTGTGTATAAAGATATGTCACAAAAATGTATAGATAATATAAAAGAAGCTGGATTTGACTGTATATTCACTTTAGGTGGAGATGGAACACAAAAATCTGGTAGAGACTTTTCTTTAAGAGGAGTAAACGTTATTGGAGTTCCAAAAACAATAGATAATGATGTTGCACATACTGATGTAACCTTTGGATATAACACAGCAGTATCAGTTGCAACTGACGCATTAGATAGACTTCATTCTACAGCAGAATCACATCATAGAATAATGGTATTAGAAGTTATGGGAAGATATGCAGGATGGATTGCTCTTGAATCTGCAATAGCTGGAGGAGCAGATGCTGCATTAATTCCAGAAATTCCATTTGATATAGAAAAAGTTGCCGAAAAAGTTGAAGAAAGAAAAAAAGCTGGAAAGAACTTCAGTATAATAGTTGTATCTGAAGGAGCAAAACCAAAAGACGGAGACATAGTTATAAAGAAAAAACTAGATGATGGAAAAGGCTTAGATAATATAAGACTTGGAGGCATTGGAGAACAAGTTGCAGAAGATTTAGAAAAATTAACTGGACTTGTATCAAGATGTACAGTTTTAGGTTATGTTCAAAGAGGTGGAACACCAACTGCATTTGATAGAGTATTATCTACAAAATATGGTGTTAAAGCAATGGAACTTGCAATGCAAGAAAAGTTCAATGTTTTGGTAACTTACAAACATGGCGAGATGAGTTATGTGTCTTTAGAAGATGTTGTTGGAAACAATAAAGAAATAGGAGCACCATCTGGAAATACTGCAAAAAGCAATATTAGAAAAATAGAGATGGATGATCCACTAATTAAAGCTGCAAGAGCTTTAGGAATAAATTTAGGAGAATAAAAAATTGGTCAGTTGGTTTCGGGTTTAAATTGACAACCCTCAGAACCAACTGACCAATTTTTTATTTATGTAACAAAGTAATTTTATTTCCTGTTTTTTTAATAAAACCTTCTTCTTTCATAGCTTTTATTTCACGCATCATAGCACTTCTATCAACACTTAAATAGTCAGCTAAATTTGTTAAAGATAAATCTAAAGTAATAGTTTTTGTAAAGCTTTTATTAGATAAACTATTAAAATATTCAACTAATTTATCTCTAATAGATCTTTTTGTTAAAAGCTCAATTCTTGCGTTTAGTCCAATTATTTTATTTAAAATAATTTCAGTCATTTTTTCTAGCAAAGTAGCATGAAATTTACAGTTACTTTTACATTTTGACTTAATTTCATCATATTTGAAAAATAATACTTCACAATCAGTTTTAGCTTCAACAAAAAATTCATTATTAGTATTTATATTATAAAAGATTTCACCAAAAGCATCTCCTTTAGAGATGTTTTCAATAATTGTTTTATTTCCATTGTAATCATATCTAACCAAATCTGCAGCACCATTAATCATCATACAAAATTGGTTTCTTTTTTGGATATAATTTGTTATAACTTCATATTTTTCAAACTTTTTAACCTGAACCTTTGAACAACTGGTAATAAAGTTATTTATAAATTCGTCAATATCAAAATCTAATTGCATAATACTTTCCTCACTTGCTCCTCACAAAATATTTTATTTCTAAAAATTCAAATCAATGTTAAAAGTATTATACTAAAAAAATGATGCAATTGCAACAAATTTTTAAAATCTATTTTATTTCTCCGTGGAATTCCAACAACAGTGGAATTATCTGAAACATCCTTTAGAACTACTGAATTAGCACCAATTTTAACATTGTTTCCAATTTTTATTGGACCTAAAATTTTCGCACCAGAACCAACCATCACATTATTACCCAAATCAGGATGTCTTTTATTTAGATCTTTACCAGTTCCACCTAAAGTTGCATTATGGTAAATAGTGCAATTATTGCCAATAGTAGTCGTTTCACCAATAACAATTCCCATCCCATGATCTATAAAAAGTCTTCTACCAATTTGAGCACCAGGGTGAATTTCGATTCCAGTAATATGCCTAGAAATTTGAGAAATAAGTCTTGCAATAAAATATAAATGTCGTACATAAAAAAAGTGTGCAATCCTGTGAAATAGAATAGCATGGAAACCAGGATACAACAGAATTGCTTCAAATAAGTTTCTACATGCAGGGTCTTTTTCTAAAATGTTTTTGGCATCTTCGTATATACTTCTAAAAAAATTTACCATATTATCACCTAGAATATTATATTTATAAAAATACTAATGGTTCCAGCAACAGAGTTGACAAATTATTTCATTTTTCTAAAATGCCTTGCAAAATGCGTCAAAATGTAATAAAATATGACAGTAATAAAAGAAAGGCAGTGCAAAAAAATGGATACAAAAATTGATACAAACAAAGAAATAGAACTTCAAAAAGAATATATGAATAAAGTAAAAGAAATAAATGAAGGAAAAGACCTAAAATATCATATTCTAACAATGGGATGTCAACTAAATGAAAATGATTCAGAAAAAATCTGTGGAATGCTTGAAAACATGGGATATACAAAAACAGAAAATCAAGCAGAAGCAGCAATTTGCATATTTAATACTTGTTGTGTTAGAGAAAATGCAGAAGATAGGCTTTTTGGAAAACTTGGTGAATTGAAGAAATTAAAAGAAAAAAATGGTGTAATTGTTGCAATTGGTGGATGTATGATGCAAGAAAAGCATATAACAGATAAGATAAAAGAATCATATCCATTTGTTGATATTATATTTGGAACACATACACTTCATAAATTACCAGAGGATTTATATAAAGCTTTAGAACAAAAAGCAAAACTAGAAGATATAATAAACATTGATGGTAAAGTATATGAAGGCTTACCAATCAAGAGAAATAGTAATGTTCAAGCTTCTGTTACAATTATGAATGGATGTAATAATTTTTGTTCATTTTGCATAGTGCCTTATGTTCGTGGTAGAGAAAGAAGTAGAAAGCCAGAAGATATAATAAATGAAGTAAAAGAATTAGCAAAACAAGGTTATAAAGAAATTACTTTACTTGGTCAAAACGTAAATTCATATTTAAGAGTAGAAAGAGAAAAAAATATAAAATTTGAAGAATATGAAGGAGTAAACTCATTTGCAACATTACTTAGAGCCATCAACAAAATTGAAGGAATAGAAAGAATTCGCTTTGTATCACCTCATCCAAAAGACTTTACAGATGATGTAATTGATGCAATTGCAGAATGTGATAAAGTATGTAAATTAATTCATTTACCACTTCAATCAGGAAATACTGATATTTTAAGAATTATGAATAGAAAATATACAAAAGAACAGTATTTAGACTTAGTTGATAGAATGAAAGCAAAAATACCAAACTTGACTCTATCAACAGACATAATTGTAGGCTTCCCAGGCGAAACAGATGAACAATTTGAAGACACTTTAGACGTTGTAAGAAAAGTAAAATTTGAACAAGTATATATGTTTATTTATTCAAGAAGAGTTGGAACACCTGGAGACAAGATGCCAAATCAAGTGCCAGAAGAAATCAAACATAAAAGATTTGATAGATTAAAAGCATTATTTGAAAGTCAAATAGAAGAAATAAACAAAAAATATATTGGAACAATTCAAAAAGTATTAGTTGAGGGAGAAAGCAAAAATAATCCTGAAATGCTAACCGGAAGAACAGATAGCAACAAAGTGGTTATTTTTGAAGGACAAAAAGAGTTAAAAGATAAAATTATAGAAGTTGAAATAGAATCAGAGCATTTATGGTATTTAAAAGGAAAAATGGTCAAATGAAATCCGGAACCGATTGACCGAAAAAGGAGGAATATCCATGGCAGAGTTTTCACCAATGATGCAAAAATATCTTGAAACAAAAGAACAATACAAAGATTGCATCTTGTTTTACAGATTAGGTGATTTTTATGAAATGTTTTTTGATGATGCAATATTAGTTTCTAGAGAATTAGAGCTAACTTTAACAGGAAAAGATTGTGGACAAGCTGAACGTGCACCAATGTGTGGTGTTCCACATCATGCGGCAGAAACATATATAGCAAGATTAATTGCAAAAGGTTATAAAGTAGCAATATGTGAGCAATTAGAAGATCCAAAAACTGCAAAAGGAATTGTAGAAAGAGGAGTAATTCGTGTTGTAACACCTGGAACTATTGTAGAAAGCAATATGCTAGAAGAAAGAAAAAACAATTTTATAATGTCAATATATAAAACTGGGATATACTATGGTATAAGCGTTTGCGATATTTCTACAGGTGAATTTTATTCAGCACAAATAAAGGATGACCAAAACTTTCCATTATTATTAGATGAAATTGCAAGATATACTCCATCTGAACTTGTTGTAAATAGTATGATGAGTGACTGCTTGGAAGAAATAAATAAGATAAAAGAAAGATTTGGAGCATATATTACAAAATTTAATGATAATTTTTTCGTAGCTGATGAAAAAACAATAAAGCTAAGATTTAATATAGTAGATGTAAATCAAAAAGAAATTGAAAACATAGAAGACAAAGAATTAGCAATAAATTCAGCAAATGCTTTAATTGAATATATTGAGCAAACTCAAAAAACAGCAGTAAGTCATATAAATAAAATAGTAATGTATAATATTTCAAAATACATGTCACTAGATATAAATGCAAGAAGAAATCTTGAAATTACTGAAAAAATGAGAGATAAATCTAAAAAAGGAACGCTTCTTTGGGTATTAGATAAAACATCAACATCAATGGGAGGAAGACTTTTAAGAAGATGGTTAAACGATCCATTGATTGATGTATTAGAGATTAATAAAAGATTAAGCGCTGTAAAAGAATTAAAAGATAGTATAATGCTAAGAGGCGAAGTAATAGATAATCTTAAAAAAGTATATGATATAGAAAGACTTGCTGGAAAAATGGCTTATGGTAATGCAAATGCAAGGGATATGGTAACTCTTAAAAATTCATTAATTAAGCTACCAGAACTAAAAAAGGTTTTATCAAATTGTAATGATACATATTTAAAAGAATGTTTTGAAAACTTAGATGAATTACAAGACATATTTGAATTAATAGATAAAGCAATTGTAGAAGATCCACCAATGACAGTAAAAGATGGTGGAATAATTAAGCTAGGTTATGATGAAGAAATAGATAAGCTTAAAACAGCAACCACAAATGGAAAAAAATGGATTCTAGATGTTGAAACAAAAGAAAGAGAAGCAACTGGAATAAAAAATCTAAAAGTAGGATATAACAAAGTATTTGGTTATTTTATAGAAGTAACAAAATCAGGCTTAAGTCAAGTACCAGATAGATATATAAGAAAGCAAACATTAACAAATGCTGAAAGATTTATTACAGAAGAACTTAAAAACTTAGAAAATCAGATTTTAGGTGCAGAAGAAAGAGTAGTTAACTTAGAGTATAATGCGTTTACTGAAATTAGAGAAGAAATTGCAAGAAATATAAAAAGACTTCAAAAAACAGCAAATGTGGTATCAACAGTAGATGTACTTGCATCATTTGCAACAGTTGCAGAAGACATGAATTATTGCATGCCAAAAGTAAATAGTAATGGCACAATAAATATAAAAAATGGACGTCATCCAGTTATTGAAAAAATGCTAGGAGCAGGAGAATTTGTTGAAAATGACACATTCTTAGACGAAGGAGATAATAGGTTAGCAATTATAACAGGACCTAATATGGCTGGTAAATCTACATATATGAGGCAAGTTGCATTAATTACTTTAATGGCACAAGTAGGTTCATTTGTTCCAGCAGAAGAAGCGGAAATAGGTGTAGTAGATAAAATATTTACACGTGTTGGAGCTTCAGATGATTTAAGTATGGGACAAAGTACATTTATGGTAGAAATGATGGAGGTTGCTACAATTCTTAAAGAAGCAACAAAGAACAGTCTTGTTATATTAGACGAAATAGGTAGAGGAACATCAACATATGATGGGTTATCTATTGCATGGGCAGTTGCAGAATATATTTCTGATAAAGAAAAATGTGGAGCCAAAACCCTATTTGCAACACATTATCATGAATTAATTGGGCTAGAAGAAAAGCTAGATGGAGTGAAAAACTATTCAATTGCAGTAAAAGAAAAAGGAGAAGACATCATCTTTTTAAGAAAAATTGTAAGAGGCGGAACAGACGAAAGCTATGGAATTCATGTAGCGCGCTTAGCAGGAGTTCCAAAAGGAGTTACAACAAAGGCAAATGATATTTTAAAAAGCTTAGAAAGAAAAAATGTTATGACAGGAAAAGCTCAAGAAAAGAAAGATAAAAATCAAGTGGAAGGTCAATTTGATATGTTTAATTATAAACTAGCAGAAATTGCACATGAACTTGATAAAGTTAATTTAAATGAGCTTACACCGATTGATGCACTTAATACTCTTGTTAGAATAAAAGAGAAAATGAAATAGTAAAAAAAGCAATATATATTGCTTTTTTTATTTTTTTTCATATTTACAGAAACTTTTTTTATGTTATAATTGTATTAATAATAGAAAATCGGTCAATTTAAACCCGGAACCAACTGACCGATTTATAAAGGAGGAGCAAATGGAGGAAAAAACAGACAAAGAGTTGTATCATGAATTCTTAGAGCGGAAATAAAAAGAGGTTTGAAGAATTAGTAATTAGACATAAAGATAAATTAATTTACTTTATTTATCGTTATGTAAAAAGTATAGATATTGCAGAAGATTTGGCGCAAGATGTTTTTGTTTATTTATTAATTCATAAGGAAAACTATGATTTTAATTATTCATTAAAAACATATTTATATACTATTGCTAAGTCAAAGGCTTTAAATTACCTAAAGAGAGAAAAAAGGATAGTTGCTATAAACGAAAATGATATATATGATGTACAAACTTTAGAAGAAAAAGTGTTTTTAAATGAGAGAAAAAACAATTTAAAACAAGCTATGTTAAAGTTAAAGCCTGAGTATCAAAGTGCTGTTTATTTAGCAGATATAGAAGAATTAAGCTATAAAGAAATAGGACAAATTATGAAAAAATCTGAATCTGGAATAAAATCATTAATATTTAGAGCACGAAAAAGCTTAGAAGAGATTTTAAGAAAGGAGGCTGGAAAATATGAAGGATAATAAAGAATTTATTGATGGAATCTACCAAAAATATGATGAATATTTAAAAGAAGAGGAGAGAAAGAATATGAAAAAATCAGATGAAAAAGAAAAAACAGTTAAAGAGCCAAAAGTTAAGAAAGAAAAAACACCTAAAGTAGAGAAGCAAGAAAAAGTAACGCAAATACCAAATGTAGAAAAAGTACAAGAAGAAACAAATACAACAGAAGCTCCAAAGTTTACTCCAGTAAAAAATGTTAGAGCAAAAGAATTTACAAAACATGGATTTTTTAGAAGAAATTTTGTAAAAGTTTTAAGTGCAGCAGCAGTATTCACAATCGTACTTTCAGGAGTATTTATTAGTAAAAATATGATAGGACCAAAGGGAGAAGAAGTAACAGTAGGAAAAACTACAACATTAGATACAATGAGCCTATCCACAGTAAACGATTTTGAAAC
>JAFRFO010000092.1 GCA_017434295.1 Clostridia bacterium | reverse complement strand
ACCATTTTGTTTGCTTTTTAATGCTTTTAGCATAAACTTTTCCTCCTTTTTTTACTTTTTTTATATATCTTTTTATCAATTTATAATTTGATAAAAAATGTTAAAAACTAAATTAAAGCACAAAAAGATAGCCCTTAAGCATACCTACTTATATTAGGCATACTAAAAAAAGCTATCTTATTAAATTTATATATATTTAATTTAAATGTATTATATGTTACGTAAACCTTGTTTGCATTTTTTAAGCAAGCTAAAAACGCTTCGCTTTTATTTACTAAAGTGTAGCTCTCTCTCTCTCTTACAGCGACAACAGTTTTAGCTTTCATTTGTTTTCTTCCTTTCTTTTCCTTGGTTTATCTACTTTTTTAGTGTATCACTAATTTTTTTGTTTTGCAATATTTTTAAAAAAATGTAATATAATTGTAATATTTTGTGTTTTGGGAGACAAACTTTTGAGGAAACTTCTAAAAAGTTTCTCACAAATGGTTTATTTTACAATCCAAATTCCTTTTTTATCAGGCCCAATTCTTTCGATTATTTCTAAATCTCTTAATACTTTTAAATTTCTATAAATTGAATTTTTTGATTTTCCTAATTTTAAAGCAATTTCTTCTTGCGTAACATTGTTATTTTTATAAATTATTTCAATTATATTTATATAGTTTTTTCTTAACTTTGGATATTTTTGTTTTATATCTTCTAGTATTATACTTACATCTACATTTTTTTCTTTTTCATCTACATTTTCAACAATTGCATCTACATTTTTTGTATTTACATCTACATTTTTTGAATTATCCTTATATAGCCTACTATAAAATGTAACAATAAATAAATCTCCAACTGTTTCAAATTTAGGCTTTTTTTCATCATTTTCATATGCTAAAAGAATCTTTTTTATTCCACTTCCACGTCTTTCCATAAAATCTAATCTTGAAAAAATGTCACAAACTAGCTGATTTCTTCTTTGACTTGTAGGTCTTTTTAATAATTCTTCTAATGTTTTACCATTTCCAATTGTACCACAGGATACAATTTCTATTCTATCATCAAAAAATGCTAATTCAACATTGGTTCCTCTCATCAAATATGATCGATGCGCCTCAGAGTTTATTATTGCTTCACGCATAGCGTCCAAATCGTATTCTGGAATTGTTCTTCTTGCTAATTTTCCACCTTCTTTAACCCAGCCATTTGACATATGCTTTTTTATAAATTCCATTGAATTATCTATTTGTTCTAAAATACTGCCATAATATTCAATATCATCTTTAGCAGATAATTTATCTAATCCATCCCAACGAGTACAAGATATAAATGAGCCAACTACTGGATTTTGGTCAGAATATAATAAAGCTGCATTTGTTAATCTTTCGCCATCTAATAAACCAAATGATTCTAAATCTTCTTTTTCTATCTTGTAATCTTTTATATCTGCAAAATATTTCTTTAAATGTTCAAATGTAAAGTCTTTATAAACATAATCTGAAACTTGTTCATCCCATCCTAAATTTTTTCCTCTTAAAATCAACTCATTAAGTTCTGTACTATTCGTTTCACAATCTTGGTCGCCTTTTCTAATATATGCTGTTCTTGTTCCTTTATTTACATAGTAATATGGTGTATGTTGTCCAGGTATTACTTTTACAACTATTAAATCTTTTCCTTGTATATTCACAATATCAATTGTTGGTATTATGCTTGGCTCAATTCTAGTTTTTATTCTATTGGCAACTTCTTCATATGATTTCTTAATATTTTTTACACCTACAATTTTCTTTGTTCCGTCTTCTATTCCAAATATTAGATAACCGATATCGTATCCATTAGCAAAAGAACTAATAGCTTTTAAATATTTTTTAGGCTCTCCAAAATTAACTTGTTCTTTTAATTCTAAATTGTATTTTTCATCAGTTATTAGTTGCTCTATATCATTCATAATATTAATCCTTCCTAATTGTGCAAGAATTTCTTGCACAATTGCAAATATTTTGTTTGCCTACATTATAACATCTATTTCCAAATTTTTCATTAAAAATTCAAAAAAAGATGAATTTGTTTTTATTCTTTACAAATCATCTTTTAAATATGTGTGTTTTTTGGAACAAACTTTTGAAAAGTGTCCCCAAAAAGTTTGGTAATTATGTTTTTAATTTAATTATAGCATGAACTTCACTTAAATCTTCACTTTTAATAGTTACAGTATAACCTTCTTCATCTTTAGCAACAAAGCATTTTACTGTATCTTTATATTTTATTTCTTTTTTGTACATAATTTCAAAAGAAGTAAAATTATTTGCATCTCGAACATCTTCTGGTAAAACCATTGTAGCAAGTTCCATATAATAGATATTATTCATGTGTTTATTTATATCTATCCAATCCCAATTAATTGTATATGTTGTATCATACAAATAGTTTTCTGGCTCTACAAGTTTTGGAAGTTTTGTTATACCATAATTTGTTTTTTCTGGTTCTGATGTATATCCATCAATTAGTGCTTGTGTAACCTTTTCAAGTCTTTTTGTTTTTAAATTAATATGTGCCCATGTTGATAATCCTGTAATTAGTAATTCATCATTTTGATTTCTTATTTCAAATTCTCTTGAAGCTGTAATATTTTTTACACCAGTACTCCAAGTATATACATTTAGCCTATCTTCAAATTCAGGTCTTTTTATAATATTTACTTTATATCCTGTTAAAACCCAAGTTGTATCTGATGTTTTTAAGCTTTCTCCCGCTATTGTCGCATGAATTCCTGCTATATCTTCAAATATATTTAATATTGCAGTGTTTTTTATTTTTAATAATGTATCTACATCTCTATATCCTACATAAAATTGTTCTTTTACTACCATGTTTTTTACTCCTTATTTTTTTATTTTTACTTATTGCCAACCGAATCTTGAATCGATGGCAATTTAAAAATGTATAAATAAACTTATTATTTATACATTCTAACACAAAAATAAAAATACTTCAATTATCTATTTAATAAATATATTGATAAATTTAAATATGATGCAAATGCTATCCACAAAATATATGGAATTTGTAACAATCCGGCAACTTTGTTCTTCTTATAAAAAATATTAATCATTGAAATAACAAGTATTGCTAATAGTAATATCCATATAAATGCGAATAATCTCCATCTAAATACAAAAAATATTATTGACCATAAAGCATTTACTCCTAATTGTAAATAATAAATAAAATTAACTTCCAAATCAGCTAAATTATTTGTTTTTAGTATTCCATAAGATACTCCCATTAATGCATAAAGAATTGTCCATACAACTGGGAACAACCATCCTGGTGGTGCTAAAAAAGGTTGATTTAGCATTTCATAATTCATAGCATCTGATGTAATCAATCCAACTAATACCCCAACCAAAACTGGTATTAGTATAGCTTTAACATATGTACCAACTTTACTCATATACCTCACCTCTAGTATAAAATATATGTTGAAAATCAAATATTATGTTTTTTGAAGGCATATTCAACAAAAGGAAGTTTATTTTCTCAAAGTATTTAAATACTCTTTATCTTCTTTGCTAACTCTATATGAATCATGAATTTTACTTATTGCTTTATTGTGTGTAAATTTATTTAATTTGTTGTTTTTGATAAATTCCAAAGTTTGCTCAGGAAACTTGATATACAGTTCACAAACAAGCCATGCTTCTGCCATGTTTATATAAAATTTATCACTTTTTATTTTGTTTAGTGTATTAATAATTGTTTTTATATTCTTCTCGTTTACAAAATGTGAAAGTATTATTACAAGCCCTATTCGTGATAAAAATTCATCTTCTTTTAAGGCAAGTTCTACCGCTTCTTTAAAATATTTTTCTTCGTATTTTTTAACTATCTTAATTGAATTACAAAAAGTATCACATAAAGCCCAGTTATCTATCTTTTTAATATGATTAATAAAGAACTTATAAAAAACCGCTTCATCTTTTATTTGAGATATTACAAGCCCTTGTATCATTACTTCTTCATAAGAATTATCTTTTGCATATTTTAAAAATTGCTCTATATTCCCTCCAGCTATTTCTTTAGCTATTTTTCTCATAATAGGCAATCTAATTCCTATCATTTTATATTTTGAGTTTAACACTAAAGAACTATGAAACTTTTTATATTCAATATCTTCTATGCTTTTTAAATATTGAACAAATTCAGTGTATGTTTTACTATTCCAATTAACATTATTTAAATCTTGCATAAGCTTTCCTCTATAATAAATTTTATATATTACATATTTAACATTGTTAAAACCACAACACATTCCACATGGCTCGTATATGGGAACATATCAACAGGTTGAATATCGCCAATCTGATAAATATCTTCCATTTTAGATAAGTCACGTACCAAACTTGCAGGGTTACAGCTAATATACACTATACGTTTTGGTTTGATTTTTATTAGATTATCAACGCTTGTATTATCTAATCCTTTTCGTGGTGGATCAACCATAACAACATCTGGAATAATATTTTTATTGTTTATTATATCATTTAAAACAACTTCTGTATCACCACATATAAATTCAGCATTTTCAATATTATTTAATTTTGCATTTTCTTTTGCATCTTGAATTGCTTGTTCTACTATTTCAACGCCATAAACCTTTTTTGCATGTTTTGCCATAAAAAGTGATATTGTTCCTATACCACAATATAAGTCAAATACTATGTCATCTTTTGAAATTTCGGCATTTTTTACACCTATATTATATAGCTTTTCAGCTTGAATTGGATTTACTTGGTAAAATGATAATGGTGATATTTTAAATGTATAATCACCTAAAATATCTTTAATATAGCCATCTCCATATATATTGATGTTTTCTAACCCCATTATTACATTTGTATTTTTTGTATTCACATTTTTTACAATTGTTTTTATGTTGGGAAATTCAGAAACTAATTCTTGCACTAGTTCTTCTTCTTTATCAAAACCTTTACCATTAATAACTAGCACACACATTATTTCATTAGTTCTAATTCCAACTTTTATTACAAGATGCCTAAACAAGCCTTTATTAGTTGTTTCATCGTATATACTTAAATTGTTTTGTTTAATAAAATCTAGTATTAATTTTGCAATTTTTTGTGCCTCTTGATTTTGAATCATGCAATTATCAAAAGGTATTATTTCGTGTGTTCTATTTGCAAATATTCCAATTGATGGGTTATGCTCTTTGTCATAACCTATTGGAAATTGTGCTTTATTTCTATAATAAAATGGATTCTCCATCCCAATTGTATCTAGTACATTTACGGAATTCTTTAAATATTTATTAACCAAGGCCAAAACTGAGTTTTGTTTCATTTTTAAAGTTTCATCATATTTTACATGTCTTAAGCTGCAGCCTCCACATCTTTTATATGAGGCACAATCTGGTTCTACTCTTTTATCAGATGCTTTAATAATTTCAACAATTTTGCCAAATGCATGTGATGATAATACTTTTACTATTAAAATTTTTACTATTTCGCCTTTTATGGCATTTGGTATAAATATTGTAAAATTATCAATTTTAGCAATGCCTTCTCCTTCAAATCCATTATCTATTATTTCAACTTTATATTCTTTATTTTTTATAACAGGTATATCCATTCTATTTTCCCTTCTTTTTTTATTAGTATAACAAATATTGTCAATACTTTTCAAGTATATTCTAGAAATATAATATATTAATTATAAAACTCGCGCAACGCTCAAACGGAGCAAAGCGAAGTGCGGTTGGAGAAGCCTACATACTAGTATTTTTATAATATGGAGGCTTCGACAGCAAGAGTTTTAATAATTAATATATTATATTTCCAGTTTACATTTTAAAAAAATGTATTAAAAATATTGATTTTTCACAAAATAACCTATATAATTGTAGCGATAAAATATTCATGTAAAGAATATTTTTTTAAATGGTTTATAGGCAGACCCAAAAGCCTAAATATTTTACAAGGAGAGTGCTAAGGAAAAACTTAGCTAAATGATATGGAAAAATTAGATATAAAAGAATTATTTAAAAATACTTCAAAATACAAAGACCAAGAAATCACTTTACAAGGCTGGATTAAAACAGTTCGTGATTCTAAAACTTTCGGATTTATAGAATTAAACGATGGCTCATTTTTTAAAAATGTTCAAATCGTTTTTAATAATACACTTTCTAACTTTGATGAAATATGTAAATTTACAATTAGTTCATCAATTACAGTTACAGGTAAAGTAGTGCTTACACCAGATGCAAAGCAACCTTTTGAAATTCAAGCTACATCAATTGAATTATTTAATTTATGTGACCAAGAATATCCTTTACAAAAAAAGAGACATTCTTTTGAATATTTAAGAACAATTTCACATCTTCGTCCAAGAACAAATACATTTAATGCTGTATTTAGAGTAAGAAGTGTTGTAGCATTTTTAATACATAGATATTTTCAAGAAAATGGATATGTATATTTAAATAGTCCTATCATTACATGTGCTGACTGTGAAGGTTCTGCTGAAATGTTTAATTTAACAAAATTCAATTTAAATGAACCAATTCCACAAAAAGATGGAAAAACAGACTTTTCACAAGATTTATTTGGAAAGCAAACTTTTATTACAGGAACAGGTCAACTACATGGTGAGACTTTTGCACATGCATTTGGTAAAATTTATACATTTGGTCCTACTTTAAGAACAGAAAACTCAAATACAAAAACACATGCAAACGAATTCTGGATGGTTGAACCTGAAATATGTTTCTGTGATTTAGAAGACTTAATGGATATTGAAGAAGATTTCTTAAAATATATTGTAAAAAATGTTTTAGAAATGTGTCCTGAAGAATTAGAGTTTTGTGATAAATTCATTCAAAATAGTTTAATAGAAAAATTACAAAAAGTATGTAACTCAACATTTACAAGACTTGACCATAAAGAAGCAATTGATATTTTGAAAAAAGCTGATAGAGAATGGGAATTTAAACCAGAATATGGTGAAGATTTAGCAAAAGAACATGAAAAATATATTACAGAATACTTTAATGGTCCAGTATTTGTTAAGAACTGGCCAAAAGATATAAAAGCATTTTATATGAAACAAAATGCTGATGGCAAAACAGTTGCTGCTGTTGACCTAGAAGTTCCAGGTGCTGGAGAAATTATGGGTGGTTCTCAAAGAGAAGAAAACTACGAAAAAATTATTAATCGTATGAAAGAAATCAATATGGATACTGAAGAATTAAATTGGTATTTAGATTTAAGAAGATATGGTTCAACAATTCACTCTGGCTTTGGTTTAGGTTTTGAAAGATTACTTATGTATATTACTGGTATGGAAAACATTCGTGATGTTATTCCTTTCCCTAGAACTCCAGGAAATTGTGATTTCTAAAAAAATAAAAGGAAAATATTTTTCCTTTTATTTTTTTATATCCTCTTTTTTAAATTGATATTTTTTATTACAAAATTGACATACAGTTTCAATTGTATCTTGTTCTTCAAATAAATGATTTATATCATCTTTTCCAAGTTTTTTCAAATTATTAACAAATTTTTCTTTACTGCAGTTACAATTATATTTTGGTTCTATATTTCCAACCATAACCATTAAATTATCATCATTTGTAAGTTTTTCTGCAATTTGTTGTAAAGACATATTATTATCTAACATAGTTGTTACAGGATCTATTGTTTTTAAAGCTTCTTCAATTTTTTTAATATCATCTTCTGTAGCATCTGGCATTAAAGTTAAGAAATATCCTCCTGCTTTTTTTACTCCATCTTTATCAACTAAAACACCTAAAGCAATAGCACTTGGAGTTTGTTCAGATTCAGCAAAATATTTTGTAAAATCTTCTGCTATTTCTCCACTAACTAATGGAGTAACCCCAATATATGGCTCTTTTAATCCCATATCTCTAATAACATATAAGAAGCCTTCTTTTCCAACTGCCATACCAACATCAAGCTTTCCATTTTGTTTTAATGGTAAATCTAGAGTAGGATTTCCAACATATCCTTTTAAGTTT
>JAFRFO010000091.1 GCA_017434295.1 Clostridia bacterium | reverse complement strand
CTATTTTCTATTTCATTTTTAAATTTTTCTTTTATTTTCATAAATTTATACTCCTATATAAAAAATATATATTCAGAGAAGGGCAAGTGGGGACCGTTCCATATTTCTTAGAGATTTATCTCTTAGAAATATGTGAATGGGGAGCCCTGGAAAGAATATATATTTTTTTATTAAATTATTATTTATTTAATTAAATTATGAATACCACTCAAGTTCCCATCCCGCAAGCTTAACACTATCTCCTTCTTTTACACCTAGTCTAACTAGTTCATCTTCAATTCCCATATTTTTAAGGCTTTTTTGAAGGTAATACATTGACTCATTATCTTCTATATTTATTCTTCCCATTAGTCTTTCTACTGCTTTTCCTTCTACAATAAACTCTCCATTTTCTATTCTAATAGACCATTGTTGTTTTTCTTCTTCTAATTCATAAACTGTTTTTTCTTCAATTTCTATTAAATCTTCTTTTGGTAGTGTTTTTAAAACTTCTGTAACATGATCAATTAATTCTTCTACACCCTCTCCAGTTACTCCAGAGATTTTAAATAATTCTAGTTTTTCTTTTTTAGCTAGTTTTTCTATCTCTTTTAGAATGATCTCGTCTTGCATTATATCAATTTTATTTGCAACAATTATTTGTTTTCTTGTACTTAATTTTTCGCTATATTTTTTTAGTTCATTATTAATAGCATAAAAATCTTCTACTGGATTTCTTCCTTCTTCTCCTGAAGCATCTAAAAAATGCAGTAATA
The DNA here is from genome assembly GCA_017434295.1 of Clostridia bacterium. Taxonomy (GTDB): domain Bacteria; phylum Bacillota; class Clostridia; order TANB77; family CAG-508; genus CAG-269. Next base: position 9,039 of record JAFRFO010000091.1, on the reverse strand, counting down.
ATCTTGACCTTTCAACATGTCTTAAAAATTGAATTCCAAGCCCAACGCCTTCACTTGCGCCTTCTATAATTCCTGGAATATCGGCAATAACAAAACCACTTCCATCTTTTGTTTTTACAACTCCTAAATTTGGTACTATTGTTGTAAAATGATAGTTTGCAATTTTAGGTTTTGCATCTGTTACTCTTGCTAAAAATGTAGATTTTCCTACATTTGGAAACCCTAGAAGTCCTACATCCGCAAGCAATTTTAATTCAAGTATTATTTCCTTTTCTTCTACTTTTTCTCCATCTTCGCAAAAACGTGGTGCTTGCCTTGTAGCCGTAGCAAAGTGAGAATTACCTCTACCTCCACGTCCACCTTTTTGTATTAATTCTACTTGGTCTTCTTTTGATAAATCTGCAATTACTTTTCCTGTTTTTGCATCTTTAACAACAGTACCAATTGGAACTTTAATATACAAGTCTTCTCCATAATGTCCGTTACAATTGCTACCGCTTCCATTTTCTCCATTTTTAGCTTTAAATTTTTTACTATATCTAAAGTCAATTAAAGTATTCCTATCTTTATCAACTTTAAAATATATATTTCCACCATTTCCGCCGTCTCCACCATCTGGTCCACCTGCTGCAACATATTTTTCACGTCTAAATGTTGCAACACCGTTTCCTCCGTCTCCGGCTTTAATTATTATTTTTGTATAATCTGTAAACATGTTTGCTCCTTTTTATCTTTCATCGTCATATTCAGTAACATTTGCTGTAGTTCCTGAATTACTTAAATTACCTGTACTGTCTGAATTATCAGAATGTCCCTTTTTTATCAAATAATCTTTTTGAATTTTTTCAATTTCTCTTTGAATTGTAGGCGAAGTTGATTGTTTGTCTTGTGTATACCAACATCTTACCATTATTCCATCAAGGTCTTCTTTGAATTTTGTATAAAAATGTCCAATATATTTTATTGTATCTTCTCTTTCAAAGTTTTCTTGTTTTGATAAAAACTCTAAAAAATTTTTTATTTCTCTTTTAATATTATTTTTTACCATAATTTCTAATTTTCTTGATGATTCAAAACATATTGGATAAGCTTCTTTATCTAAATCTGTAATTTCTCTATCATTTTCATCAGGCGTATTATAAATATATCCACTATATAAATAAGAAACCTTTTTTATTGTTTTTCCATCTTTTCCCTTTATAATTTCTTCACTCACCATTCTTAAGTTTCTTATTCTAATAATATCCCCACTATTTTCACTTTCTAGATTTAGATTAACTCCATCATAATTTTCGTATAGGACATTATCAATCAAAGAATCTTGTATTTTTTTTAAAAATAAATTATCTATTCTTTTGGCTCTTTTTTGTACTTCATCTAAAAACATTTTATTTTCCTCATAAATATGTTTATGTAGTTTATTTAATATAACTATAAACATATTCTTTCTATTTTTTATTTAAAATAAATCACATTTTTTTATTTTTTATTTATTTTATTCTTCTTCAAAATAATTTAATTTCATTGCTTGTTTAACTTTTTTCATAGTTTGTTTTGCTACTTCTTGTGCTTTTTTAGTCCCTTCTATCAACACTTTATCAACTTCTTCTGGATGTGCTTCATAATAAGCTCTTTTTTCTCTTATTGGTTTTAAGGTATCACTAATATTTTTAGCTAATTGTTTCTTACAAGCAACACATCCTCTTTTTCCTGCCTTACATTCTTCACAAACTGTTTTTACTTCTTCTGGATTAGTAAATAAATTATGATAATATGCAACCATACATACATCTGGGTTTCCTAAGTCGTCTTTTTTTATTCTATTTGGATCTGTTACTGCACTCATAACTTTTTTGTTTATTTCTTCTTCACTATCAGATAAATAAATTGCATTTCCTAAAGATTTTCCCATTTTTTCATTTCCATCTAATCCTTTTATTCTCTTACCAGATGATAAAACTGCTTGTGGCTCTTTAAGTACTCCTTCTCCATATATAGAATTAAATTTTCTTACTATTTCTCTACATTGTTCAATTAATGGTAATTGGTCTTCTCCAACTGGAACCAATTCGCCTTCAAATGCTGTAATATCACCAGCTTGACTTACTGGATATCCTAAAAATCCATAAGTTACGCTTTCTCCAAATAATTCTCTTTTTTGCGCAATTTCAGTTTTTACGGTTGGATTTCTTTCTAGTCTTGATACTGTTACTAAATTAGAATAATATAAGGTTAATTCAGGCATTTCAGGTATCATTGATTGAATATAAATTGTACTTTTATTTGGATCTATTCCAACTGATAAATAATCCATAGCCAATTCTCTTACATTTTTTCTTACCTTTTCTGGATTATTAAAATTATCTGTTAATGCTTGTGAATCTGCTATTAATATAAATTGTTCATATTCTGGATTATCTTGTAATTCTACTCTCTTTTTTAATGAACCAAAATAATGGCCAATGTGTAGTTTCCCTGTTGGTCTATCTCCTGTTAGTATTCTCTTTTTTGCCATAATTTACTCACGCTCCTTTTTTTACTTTTTTATTATACTATACTTTTAAAAATCGGTCAATTGGTTCCGGGTTTAATTTGACCGCTGCCAAAAAAAACGTCCCTTTTTGCATCGACAATAAAAAGCAGCAATTTCTTGCTGCTTTTTCAAAAATAATATGTAAAACTTAAGCTTTTGCTCCTTCTACAGGATAAACACTAACTTGTTTTTTATCTCTACCTTTTCTTTCAAATTTTACATTTCCATCAACTAATGCAAATAATGTGTCATCACTACCAATTCCAACATTAGTTCCTGGATGTACTTTTGTTCCTCTTTGTCTAACTAGAATATTTCCAGCTAATACAAATTGACCATCAGCTCTTTTTACACCAAGACGTTTTGATTCAGACTCTCTACCGTTATGAGAGCTACCTTGACCTTTTTTATGAGCCATGATTTACCACTCCTTTCGTTATAATTATTTATAACTTTTCGTTAAATTCTAATTAATTTCTAATTTTAAAAGCTTTAATTTTTAAATTATATTTTTAAATTTTTATTTAATTATATTTTAAAAAATAAACCTTGCTTTTTCTTATTTAGCTTATGCTTCTACTTTGTCAGCTTTTTTTGCTGTTGTTTTTGCTGCAGTTGTTTTAGCAGCTGTTGTTTTTGTTGCTGGTTTAGCTGATGCTGTTTTTGTTTCAGCTTTAGCTTCTGTTTCTGTTGTTTTTGTTCCAGCACTTATTTTTGTTATTTCAACTTTTGTGTATGGTTGTCTATGTCCTTGCATTCTTCTGTAGTTCTTTTTAGGTTTCATTTTGTAAACTAATATTTTTTTAGCTTTACCATGTGCAACTACTTTTCCTTCAACCTTTACACCTTTAACATAAGGACTTCCAACTTGTACTTTTCCATCTTCTGATACTAGAACTACTTTATCAAAAGTAACTTTTTTACCTTCTTCTGCATCTAGTTTTTCGAAAAATACTACTTCTCCTTCTGCTACTTTGTATTGCTTTCCACAGCTTTCAATTATTGCGTACATCTAAAATGCACCTCCCTTATTTGTATACTCGCTAATCCTTAAAAAAGGCAACTCCTATTTCATAGTGTTTGTGAGCCTTGACTAAGCGGATTACAGTTAAATATTTTATCATAAGTTTCTACATCTGTCAACCAGTTTTTAGAAATTTCAGCAAAAAAAAGAAACTCTATGCAGTTTCTTTTTTATTTACAGTTTGTTTTTTAGTTATTTTAAGCTTTGTTGTGTTTTTTTCTTCATCTATAACGACTTCAGGTTCTGAACCATTTAATACAGTTTCTTTAGTAATAATACATTTTACTATATTTGGATTTGATGGTATTTCAAACATGATATCTCTCATTATTTCTTCAATAATTGATCTTAAACCTCTTGCACCTGTTTTTCTTTCTATTGCTTTATCAACTATTGCTTCTAATGCTTCTTGTTTAAATTCTAGTTCTACTCCATCTATTTCAAATAGTTTTGTGTATTGTTTTACTAAAGCATTTTTAGGTTCTACTAAAATTTTGATTAATGCTTCTTTGTCTAAGTCTTTAAGTGTTGCTATTATTGGTAATCTTCCTATAAATTCAGGAATTAATCCAAATTTTAATAAATCTTGTGGTAATAATTCTTTAAATATTTCGTATTTGTCTATGTCTTTTTTGCTTTCTATTTTGCTTCCAAATCCTATTGCCTTTTCACCTGTTCTATCTTTTATAATGTTTTCTAATCCTTCAAAGGCTCCTCCACAAACAAACAAGATATTTTCTGTGTTTATTTGAATTAATTCTTGATTTGGATGCTTTCTTCCGCCTTGTGGTGGAACTGCTGCAACTGTTCCTTCTATTATTTTTAATAGAGCTTGTTGAACACCTTCTCCACTTACATCACGAGTAATTGAGACATTTTCAGATTTTCTTGTTATTTTATCTATTTATCGATATATACTATACCTTTTTCAGCTTTTTGAACATCTCCATCTGCTGCTTGAATTAGTTTTAAAAGAATATTTTCAACATCTTCTCCAACGTATCCTGCTTCTGTTAAAGTTGTTGCATCTGCTATTGCAAATGGCACATTTAAAATTCTTGCTAGTGTTCTTGCAAGTAATGTTTTACCACATCCTGTTGGTCCCAATAATAAGATATTACTTTTTTGAATTTCTACTTCGTTCTCATCTTTTTTATGTCCTTCTTCTTCATGTAGAATTCTTTTATAATGATTGTAAACTGCAACAGATAAAGATTTTTTGGCATCTTCTTGACCTATTACATATTCATCTAACACATTTTTTATTTCTTGTGGACTTGGCATATCTTTAGTTAGCTCATATCCTGGCTCTTCTTCGTACATTTCTGCATCAATTATACTATTACATAAATCAACACATTCATCACATATATATACTCCAGGTCCTGCTACTATTTTTTTAACACTATCTTGTGTCTTCCCACAAAAAGAACATCTTACGTTCTTTGGTATATCATTTTTTGGCATATATTTCTCCTTTTCTAAATACTAGTTTTCAAATAATTGTGTAAATTTCTAGGCGAACAAGTGAGAATAATCCGAGGCGTGCTTTTTGCACGTCGCAGGATTTTCGAACGCAGTTCAACAACGAAATTTGCCAATTATTTGGAAACTAAATTCTTTTTTCCATGATTCCATCTATTAATCCATATTTTAGAGCTTCTTCTGCTGTCATAAAGTTATCTCTTTCTGTGTCTTTTGCAATTGTTTCAACACTTTGACCAGTTCTATCACTTAAGAATTTATTTAATTTTTCTCTTGTTTTTACTAAGTGATCTGCATGTATTTTTATTTCTGTAGCTTGACCAGAAAGTCCTCCACCACCAATTAATGGTTGATGTATCATTATTTCAGCATTTGGTGTTGCATATCTTTTTCCTTTTTCTCCTGCAGCTAAAAGTGCAGCTCCCATACTTGCTGCCATTCCTATACATATTGTAGATACTGGACATTTTATATAATTCATTGTATCTATAATTCCCATTCCATCTGTAATTGATCCTCCTGGTGAGTTTATATATAAATGAATTTCTTTATCTGGGTCTTCTGACTCTAAAAATAATAATTGTGCTATTATTAAGCTTGAGGTTGTTGGATTTACATCTTCCCCTAAAAATATAATTCTATCTTTTAATAATCTAGAAAAAATATCGTAGGATCTTTCTCCTTTACTTGTTTGTTCAATAACATATGGTACTAAACTATTTTTTTCTAACATAATTTATTCCTCCTTAAAATTCTTTTTTATTATATACTAACTTGTGAATTTGTCAAGTATTTACTAATTTTGCTATAAGTATCTATATATTAATACTTAAAAAAATGAAAAGTTGAGGAATAAACTTGCCCCAACTTTTATTACTTTTACTATTTCATTTTAGCATTTTTTACTAAGAAATCAACTGCTTTTTCTGCTTCTATACCAGATTTTATGTAGTTTTTAACATTTTCATTTTGTTTTAATTCATCTGCAGTCTTTCCATAGTTTTTAGCCATTTCTTTTAATTTTTCTTCAATTTCTTTTTCTTCAACTGTTATTTTTTCTGCTTTAACAACTGCTTCTAAAGCTAATCTAGATTTAATTGCATCAATTGCTTGTGCTTCATATTCTTTTTTAACTTCTTCTTCAGTTTTGTTCATCATTTTTAAGTATTGTTCTAATTTTAAACCTTGATATGATAATCTATTTTCAATGTCTTTTAACATATTTTCTGTTTCTGTTTCAACCATTCCTGATGGAATATCAACTTTCATATCATCACAAATTGCTTTTATAACAGCGTCTTCTGTTTCATATTTTGCTTTATCTGCATTTGCTTTTTCTTGTTTTTCTTTTATGTCTTTCTTTAAGTCTTCAAGTGTATCGAATTCACTTACATCTTTAGCAAATTCATCATCTAATTTTGGTAATTCTTTTTTCTTAATTTCATGTAATGTTACTTTAAATGTAGCATCTTTTCCAGCTAAATCTTTAGAGAAGTATTCATCTGGGAATTTTACATTTACATCTTTTACTTCATCAATTTTCATACCAATTACTTGGTCTTCAAATCCTGGAATAAATGTGTTACTTCCTATTTCTAAGTCATAGTTTTCACCTTTTCCACCATCAAATGCTTTTCCATCTACAAATCCTTCAAAGTCAATTACAGCTGTATCTCCTTTTTTTACTGGTCTATCTTCTACTGTAATTAGTCTTGAATTATGTTCTTGCATATGTTTTAATTCATTTTCAATGTCTTTATCTGTAACATTATACTCTATTTTTTTGATTTCTATACCTTTATATTTTCCAAGTTCTACTTCTGGTTTTGTTTGAACTACTGCTGTAAATATTACATCTTTTCCCTTTTCAATTTGTTTAACATCTATATCTGGTTTACTTACAACTTCTAAATTGTTTTCTTTTACAGCTTCTTCCATAGCTTCAGGTGCTACTTCGTTAAACGCATCTTCATAAAAGATTTCTTTTCCATAATATTTTTCTACTATTTGTATAGGTGCTTTTCCTTTTCTAAATCCAGGAATGTTAAAATATTTAGCACTTTGGAAATATACTTTTTTAATTGCATCTTCAAATTTCTTTGCTTCAATTGTTATTTCTATTTTTACTTCATTTGCATTTTTTGTTTTTTCAACTTTACTACTCATTTCTTTCAATCCTTTCTTTTTTGTATGTTTATTTATACTTAAGCTTCTAATACAATAGTTTAAAAATCAGCGTAAGCGACCAAACAAACATAGCATGACTTTAATATTATATCATAAATTTAACATTTTGCAAGGAATTTTTTAAAAAATACTTGTTTTTTTTTTATTTATGTGTTAAACTTATTATTAGTCGATTTTATTAAAAGAAATATGGGAGGTGCAATTTAATATGGCAAAATGTGCAATTTGTGAAAAAGCTGGACATCATGGAAACAAACTTAGCATTACTCGTTCACATATTAGTAAAAGATCACCTAGAACTTGGGAACCAAATTTAAGAAGAGTTAAAGCTGATATAGATGGAGAAGTTAAAAGAATTTATGTATGTGCTAAATGTTTAAAAGATGGTAAAGTTAAAAGAGCATAGTAGTATGCTCTTTTTTGATTTCTTTTAAAGGTTTTATTTTTAATTAAGATTTTATAAAAATCTTTTTTTAATTTGTTTATAGTTTTAAATCAAATTGTTTTTAATCCTTTATTCTAAATATGAATTTTACAAATCCCCTTAAAAATTTAGGAACCTTTTTCACTACAACTGTCATATGTATTCCTCCTTTTTAACATGCAAGCCAAATTAATCCTACTATTATAACGGTTGCTCCTATTAAAAATAGCCAACCAGTTATTGGAAGTAATAATACTAATAATATTCCTAGACCTAAGCCTATTAAAATTACGCCAAATGTCTTTTTTAAGAATCCTATCATGTTTACCTCCATTCTTTGTTATATTATATTATTGTAACTTGTTATTTGTTCCTTTTTATGTTTTATAACTACCAAACTTTTGGGAAGTGTCCCCAAAAGTTTATTGACTAACTAACATATATACTATAAAATATACTTATAAAAGATTTAATAAGGAAAGAAGCATTTTTTATGAAAAGATATGAAGTTATAGAAATGATTAAAAAATTAAAAGAAGCATATCCTGAAGCAACTTGTAGCTTAGATTTTAAAGAGCCTTTTCAACTTGTTGTAGCTGTTATGCTTTCTGCTCAATGCACTGATGAAAGGGTTAATAAAACAACTCCTGCATTATTTTCACGTTGCAAAACTCTACAAGATTATATAAATATTGATATAAAAGAGTTGGAAACTATTATCCATCCTTGTGGCTTTTATAAAAATAAGGCCAAAAATATCAAACTTTGTGCAAAACAAGTATTAGAAAGTTTTAATGGTGTTGTTCCTCAAACTTACGAAGAACTAATGACTCTTGCAGGTATTGGAAGAAAAAGTGCCAATGTAATTATGTTAGAAGTTTTTGGTATTGCTGAAGGAATTGCTGTTGACACTCATGTTAAAAGAATTGTTGGTTTGATTGGCTTAAGTAAAAATAAGGAGCCTGAAAAAATTGAACAAGATCTACTTAAAATAATTCCAAAAGATTATTTAAAAGATGTTAATCATTTATTTATTTGGCATGGAAGAAATTGTTGTGTTGCAAGAAAACCAAAATGTGATTCTTGCCCAATTAATTCTTTTTGCTGTTATTTTAACCAATAAAAAATACATATAATTCTTACTTATTAAATGAATATATAAAAATTCATTAAAATAGCTGTTCCTTGGCTTTGGTGCAAATTGAAACTGTATAAAAAATGTTTTATTACAAATACTACCTTTTAAGAGGTGGTTTTTTTGACAAATATTAATTGTTCTAAAAATTGTATTTATCAAAAAGATGGAAAATGTGAATATTCTAGCGTTTCTTTATCCAATATTTGCATTAAGGATAGTTGTGCTTATTATACTCAAAAATCTAATTG
>JAFRFO010000090.1 GCA_017434295.1 Clostridia bacterium | reverse complement strand
ATAAGATAAAGTATGGTTTAACATTTTTTTCTTTAAATCATCAGTTAAAACATCACTTATATTTGAAAAAGCATCTTTTATTAAAGTTTTGTAATTTGCATTTATGTTGGAAGTATACTCATAAAGGTCTGAAGTAGAATTCAGAAATTCCTTCATATCTTGTGTAGATATAATAGTATTTATAATATCTGGATTATTTAATACTAATTCAATAGTTTTAAATAAATATAAATCTGTTTTTGTTGGAGAACTACAAAATACCAAGAAATCATTAATATAATTAAATACTTTATTTTCTAACTCATTATAAGTAATACTTGGATTTTCATTTAATTCTTTTTTTATTGCAACTTCAATAGATGATACCATTTGTTTAATACCATCTATTTGATTTTTATTTAATTGTTTTAAAAAATCAATATCATCTAATAAATTAGATACATGTTGTTTTTTTAAATAATTCTTATCAAATTCTTTATCATCAGGATAAATAGCATGGGGTCTAAATTTGGTCTTTTTCATTTTTTTACATTCCTTTCTTAAGGCACAAATCTAGCTTTGAAAAACAAATTTGTTAATTTTTTTTTCAAACTAAAACCCTCCAATATATTTATTATAACATATTTTGGAAAAAAAAGCTAGTTATTTTAACAAATTATGTAAATAAAAGCAATAAAAGCTAAATCAGAAATAATCATAAACAACTATTAAGTCGAATAAAATTAAACAAAACTATTGAGTCAGGGGGTTTTTCTATATGAAAAATATATCAATAGAAGAACGAGCAGTAAAGCTCGCACATTATATAATAGATTCAAAAGACACAGTAAGAGGAGCAGCAAAAAAATATGGAATAAGCAAAAGCACAGTACACAAAGATGTAACACTCTGGAACGGTTTGAAATTGGGACAAGTTATTCCTGAAAGTATTGAAATTAAAAAGGTTTTTCTAGCAAAGAAAAATCCAATTGTGAAGTTGGGATTGGTAATTAAATAAGTTATAAAAAGTATTCCAACTATTAAAAGATGCTTGAAATACTTTATTTTTTTACTAGAATGTGGTAAAATAATAGCCATAAAAAGTAATAAAGGGATTTTTATAATGGATGAAGAAAAAATATTAGTAATAGCAAATGGTGAAGATAAAACAAAAGAAATTGAGTTTTTAACAGAGAAAGATGATAAAACTGTTGATGTCAAATTTTATAAGAGTGAAAAAATATATAATTATTGTTTAAGTAATATAATTATAATAAAAGAAGCTGAAAAAATAGATTTACAAGAAAAAGATGTATATTATAAAAATCAAATTTTATTTAATATAAGTAAAATTATAAAATTTAAGAATTATGTAAAGGTTATTTTTACAAGTGGTGACACACAAATTTTTAAAAATAATGATTTATCATTTAAATCTAATTCAATAGAGAATATAAATAAAAATGTAATAGAATATTTTAGAGAAATATCAAATTTTGTGAAAAATGGTAAAGAAGAAGAAAATGAAACCGAACAAAATACAAATGAAAGTTTTTTGAATATAGAATACGGAAAATTAAATTATATAAATGAGGAAAGCATCCTAAATTATTACATTAATAAAATTGAATTAGCAAATATAATAGAAGAAAATAATAATATAATTTATCCATTTAGATTTAATTTAAGTCAAAAAAGAGCAATGGAAAATGTATTTAAAAGTAATATATCAATTATTCAAGGACCACCAGGAACAGGAAAAACACAGACTATATTAAATATAATAGCAAATTTAGCTATTATGCAAAATAAAACAGTAGCAGTAGTTTCAAACAATAATGAGGCAGTAAAAAATGTAAAAGATAAATTACAGAAAGATGGGTATGATTTTATAGTTGCGGATTTAGGGAGAAAAAGCAAACGAGAAAAGTTTTTTGAAAATTTACCACAACCTAATGTAAAAAAATTTAATTCAAAAGAAGAGGAGGGACAAGTATTAAATAGAATACGAGAATTAAATAACGAACTAGATTCTTTATTAGAAAAGAATAATAAAAAGGCAAAATTAGAGAAAGAAATAGATGATCTTAAACTAGAACAAACATATTTTGAAGAATATTATAAAAAACAAGACGTTGGAGAAATAGGAAATCTTTCCTTTTATAATAAAACAGATGATAAAATTTTAGAGTTTATGTTAGATAGTCAAATGTTATATGAAAATAAAGTAAAATTAAAATGGTTCTATAAAATAAAAATACTCTTTAAATATGGTATTACTAATTTAAAGTTGTTAGATGAAAAACTAATAGAAATTATATTAAGCTTACAAAAAGATTATTATAAATTAAAAATAGAAAAACTTGAAGAAGATTATACTAATATAAAAAATGATTTAAAGAAACATAATTTTGATAACCTACAAAAAGAACATCAAAAACTATCAGAAAAGGTTTTCAAAAAAGAATATATGAAAAGTATCATGGAAAGAATAACGAATTTAGTATTCAAAGTTATAAACAAAATATAGAGGAATTTCTACAAGCATTTCCAATTGTGTTAAGTACTACATACTCATTGAGAAATTGTATACCAAATAACTTTATGTTTGACTATGTTATAATAGATGAATCTTCTCAAGTAGATTTATTAGCTGGTTCGCTTGCATTATCTTGTGCAAAAAATACAATAATAGTAGGAGATGAAAAACAATTACCACAAATAGTTGATAAAACTATAAAAGAAAAATTAAATAATTCAGAAGTTGATATATGTCATGACTATTTTGAAAATAGTATTTTATCAGCAATATTACGAACTTATGGTGAAAAAATACCGCAAGTAACACTAAAAGAACATTATAGATGTCATCCTAAAATAATAGATTTTTGTAATAAGAGGTATTATAATAACCAATTAATTGCATTTTCAACTAAAGAACATTTAAAAATTAAGAAACCTTTAATATTATATTATACAGCAGAAGGTAATCATATGAGAAAAATTACTAGAGGCAGTAGAAAAGGTACGTATAATGAACGAGAATTGGAAGTAATAAAAGATGAAGTTCTACAAAATAGTAGTGTTAATAAATATGATAATGACGAAATAGGGATAACTACACCATACAGAATGCAAGCGGATAATATTCAAAAAGAAACCCAAGAAGATATTGAAAGTGATACAATTCACAAGTTTCAAGGAAGAGAAAAAAAGTTAATGATTCTTTCTACTGTTTTAGATAGTAGTTATATGGGGAAGAGTGGTATTAATTTTGTAGATGATCCGTGTATGGTAAATGTTGCAGTATCTAGGGCGATTGAACAATTTGTTATAGTAACTGATAAGAAGCTTTTTAATGAATATGGAAATGATATAAAGGCTTTATTAAAGTATATTAAGTATAATGAATTAGATTCAGAGATTATTGACAGTCAAATTGTTTCTGTGTTTGATTTATTATATAAAGATTATTCAGAAAAACTAGCTAAATTAAATAGAAACTTGATTAATCGATCTAAATTTAAGAGTGAAAATATAATGGATACTATTTTGTATTACGAATTTAAGAAAGAAGACTATAAAGATTATAAATATGAAAGAGAAATAATTATTAGAAATATGTTAAAAAATATGGATAATTTATCTGAAGAAGAAAAGAAGTATGTAAATAATGGCGCAAGGATAGATTTTGTTATTTATGATAAGATGAATAATAAACCAAAACTTTTTATCGAGGTCGATGGATTTGAATATCATAAAAATAGACCAAAACAACTGCAAAAAGATAAATTAAAAAATAGTATAGCAAGAAAAAATGAAATTGACTTATTAAGATTTGAAACTGGTGGAAAGTCTTATGATGAAGAAAAAATTATTTCTTTAATAAGAAAGAAAATTATAAATTAATAGGAGATGAATTATTATGGCAAGTAAACCAATATACCAAATATATGCAGAATTACAAGATTATGAACCAAAAATATGGAGAAGATTTCAAGTAATGAATGATATAACAATTGCAAGATTAGCTTATATATTAATGACACTATTTGAAATGCAAGGAAGTCATTTATATAAATTTGAAGTAAATGAGTTGGATAATTTTATTATAAATCATCTAGAACACTATAATAAATATATGAAAGAGTACGATAATGATGAGTTCTTTAAAATTGGACAATATGGTTGTATATTTGAAGATGATAATATTATTCCAATATTAGATAAAAGATATAGAGAATTAAAAGATGCCAAAGATATAAAACTAAAACATATATTGGATGAAGAAAATGAAAAAATGGAGTTCCAATATGACTTCGGGGATAATTGGTGTTTTAATATTGTACTAGAAAAAATATTTGAAGATGAAAGTATAAGTGGAAGAGATTTACCAAGAGTAATTGAAGGAGAAGGATTTGGAATAATTGAAGACTGCGGTGGAACTGGTGGATTAGAAGATATACGAGAATCGTTTAAAACTAAAAAAGGCGAAGATTACGAAATGTATTCTAATTGGCTAAGTACAGATAAATTAGATTTATCAAAATGTGATTTAGATGATTTGAATTTTAGACTAAAAAAACTTCCTAGAATATTCAGAGACAGTTACGAATATGGTTTTGAACCATCAGAAATGTCAATAAAAATATTAGAAAGAGATTATTAATCGGTAGAAACTAATATAGGACAAAACCAATATGTTTAACAGAAACAGGTGTAAATAAAGCAAAAGAGTTAATGAAAAAGAATAATATAAAATAAAAATGGAAAAAATTTACGCTTTGAATTTAGAAATAAGTTCAAGGCGATTTTTTGTATGCGTGGAAGTTTGAAACCGAGCAAGGTTTCATAAGAGCTAAGAAAAAATGTAAAAATTTTTCTTGGCTTTTTTTTTTTTGCCAAAATTTGCGAATAGCAAGTTTGGGCAATTCAAAAAAGTTCACTAAGTGAACTTTTTTGAAGAAAACTAAAATTTCGAGTTAGCAGTTTTAGTTTTATGGGGTGTGGGGCTCTGCCCTGCCATACTGACAAACTTCGTTTGTCTAGTATGTTAGACAAACGAAGTTTGATTTACAGCATATTCAAGAAAGGAGATTTGAAAAAATGAGTTATGCAATTGTAAGAAATGATAAATTAACAAGAGCAGATGTAAACGGATCTTATATTCATAATGATAGAAGGTCAAAAGGTCATACAAATAAAAATATAGACCCAACAAGAACACATTTGAATTTCTATTTTAAGAAAAACAAGCTAACTTACCTTAAAGAATTTGATAAATTAAGGAAAGAACGAGATTTAAAAGGCAGTATTAGAAGTAATAGTATTATAATGTGTGAAATGATGTTTACATCTGACCAAGAGTTTTTTGACAAAATTGGTGAAAAAGAAACAAGAAGATATTTTGAAGAATGCTACAAATTTGTATGTAATTACAAAAAATTGGGAGAAGAAAATATATTGTCAGCTGTGGTACACTTAGATGAAGATACTCCACATATGCACTTGGTTTTTGTTCCAGTAATACATACAAAAGATAAAGAAGGCAAAGAAATTGAGAAAATTTGTGCAAGAGATTTTTGGAAAGGTCGAGATAGTTATAGGCAATTGCAAAATGCTTTCTACGAACACGTAAAGTCAAAAGGTTTTGAACTTGAGAGAGGTTTACCTGTTGAAGAAACTGGAGCAAAACACGAGAAAATCGAAGATTTGAAGAAACTTACAAACTATGAAAATACTAAAAAGATTTTAAAGAATATAAAACTAGAATTACCAGAAGTTCCAGATATAAACGATATAAAGCTAATAAAACTTAATAAAGAAAAAGTAGAAAATGAAATAATAAAACCCAAAGATGCCTTAATAAAGGAATTACACGAAGAAAATAAAATATTACATCAAGAACTTTCAAAACAAGTTGTTTTAGTTGAAACAGCTGAAAAATACCAAAAAGAAAGAAATAAAATACTTGCAGATAATGAAAAATTGCACAATAAAGTTAAAAATCTTGATTGTGAATTTAACTCACAAAAAAGAAAATTAGAAAAAGAGTATCAAGAGAAAGAAAGAACATTAAAAAGCAATTTAAGCGAAATTGTAAATGACTACGAAAAAGAGAATAAGCATTTAAAAAGGCTTGTAGATACTTTTAAAAAGACTATAAAGATTTTCATAAAATGGATTTGTAAAAAATTTGATATTGCAGAAGATTATGCTCTAGTTCGTGATTTTGAAAAAGAAACTAGGATTTCACTAGATGCTGAAAAACAGATACAGAAGGAAGATAGAGAAAAAGAATGTGATTATGAAAGATAAAGAAAAAAGTCAAATGTAAATTGATATACTTTACATTTGACTTTTTTAAGTATATTAAGTGTCATCTGAACAGTGTATAGTTACATCATCAGTATAAAGTTCACTTCTTGATACTGCATCGCCATTATCATCTATTACTATTAATGAATTCCATTGAGTTCTTGTACCAGCAAAATTAACAGTACAATTGTAAAAAGCACTTAATGCATAAGAATAAATATGAGTAATTCCAGCTGGTAAATTTACAATACCATTTTCTTCCATACCACTAATACTATACAAAGTAGTTATATTATTGGAAATTGTAAGTGTTTGTATACCTGAACAATCATAAAATGCTCGATCTTCTAAACTCGTTACAGAATTTGGTATTGTAACATTTGCTGGAAGAGTACAATTATAGAATGCCCCTTCTCCTATTGAATTACAATTGCTACCTATCGTTAGCTCTGAAATACTTGAATACATAAATAAATAACTAGGTATATTGCCGTTTATAGATACACTTTCCAATTCACAATTTTCAAACACAGTAGAATCGTCATTTGTAATTGAACCTTGTATTGTTACATTTTTTAATTCAGAGCAGTCAGCAAAAGCATCACTACCTAAATAAGTAACAGAACTTGGTATTGTTATAGAGGTAAGACCTTCACAACCTTTAAATGCATAATCTCCTATTGAATTACAATTAGCACCAAATACTATTTCATTTAAACTATCTAAATCTGTAAATAAATAATCTGATATATCACAATTTACAACAACTCTTTCTAGATTCTCGCAACCATTAAAAAGTGAACTGTAATCATAATATGACTCAGTAGGTAAAGTTTCAATCGAACTTGGAAGTTCAATTTCGGTCAAACCAGTATTCCCGAAAGCATTTAATCCAATTTCTGTTACATAATTTGGTATAGTTATATTCGTAATATTTGAACATCCTTCAAAGGTATATTGGCTAATCGTAGTAACTGTATCTGGAATTACTATACTTCCACTTAATAAATTAGCTTTTTCGCCTGAAAAAGAACCATCATCTAATTTAACAACATCATACCATACAGTTCCTATTTTTATGCATCTTGGAAGTGCAATATTAGCTGTTTCATAATTTCTAGCATTCAAGCCTAATCTATTATCACAAGGTTTATAGCAAGCATAATAATAATCACCGCCATCATAATCACCAAGTTGTATTGTTTGAGTACCATCAATAACTTTGTATTCCCATAAATCTAAATTTATTGCTTCACCATTTTGACCAATTCCTATATCTGTATTCTCTTCTGATTGATCACCATGTTTAGTTGCACTTGCTTTTATTGAATCCCAATTTGTTCCACTTGTATTACCTGTATCTCCTGTATCTCCATTGTCATTTTCACTATTCCATGAGATATTTCCATTATCTAAAATTGTACCTGTAACTGAATTTCCTTTTGTATCTGTTACAGTTAATTCATCTCCTGAAACCCTATAAGTAAATCCACCTTCTGTTGCACTTGGAAATTGTGATTTTGCATAAGCTCCTGCATTTGCATAAGTAGTTGCAAAACCATCAAGCATTTGTACATATCTTTTTTCCATATATTCTTGAATATAATTTGTTGCAAGTAAACTTGCAGAATCTTTCATTGCTCCTTTGTCATTTTCATTTCTTGCTTGTTGTGCTTTTTCCATTGCATTTTCACTTCCAGTAATAGCCGAAATTGTTACTCCGAGCAAGAATTAAAAGGACTATTATTGTAATAATTAAAGCTATCAAAGTTATACCAGAAGCCGATTTACTACCATTTTTGTTTGGTAAAATTTCATTTTTAAATTTCATCTATTTTCTCCTCTTTTAATATATTTTGATTTTGAAAAGGTAACCAATAAACCATTACTATAAATAATAATAAATATATTATAATGTTTTTTTGCTCCCACCCCTTTCATATTAAAAGAAGTTATATATAATTTTATTAGTCTTTAGAATTATTATCTTATGTGGAAATTAAAAATATATAAACTTGCTGAAAGAATATTATAATAAAAAGTTCCAAAAGTCAATGGTTGCACACTAACTTTTATAAAAATATTTTGTTATACTTTTGCCAGGAGGCTGATGAGTAATGACTTTATCACAAGCAATCATTGATAGAATATTGGAATTGCAACAGGAAAGAAAAATTACTACAAACAAATTAGCTACTTTGTCAGGATTAGCACAGCCAACAGTAAGAGATGTATTGTATGGTGTAAGTAAAGCACCTAAAATAAATACTTTGTTACATATTTGCGAAGGATTAAATATTAATTTAAGAGAATTTTTTAATGACTCAATTTTTGACAATGTAGTTGATGAAGAAAATGATGATGAACTATAAAAGCAATTACTTTTTTATTATAATTAGTAATTGCTTTTATTATTTTATTTATTATCTACAAGCCACTTATAAACCTCATCTTCATCAAGTTTTCCTTTTTTCATTTTATTAACTTTTTCTTTAGCTTCTTTTTTCCATTGGTCAAATTCTTTTTGAATTATTTTATTATCTTTATTCCTTTGTGCTATCATAAATTTTTGTCTATATATTCTTCTATAAAGTGCTTGTGTTTGGTTATTTTCCAAGTTCTTTTTATATTGTTCATTTGCTCCTTTTTCTCTACAAGTTGGGCTTTGGTCTACATTTACCAAATCACAATATATTTCATTTTGTCTATAACTTGGTATAAAGTATCTACCACAATTTAAACAAGTCTTTATTTGTAAATTCTCGTGTCTTACAATTTGGTCTAACACAACAAAACATATTGTAGTTAGTTTATTACTTGTATAAACATTGTGTAATTCTAATTCTTGTTCTTTATCTTTTACTCTATTTATTAAGTTTGTTAGACTTTCATTATGATATTTGTTATGTGCATTTATATATGTATCAACTATTATTTCAATATCTTGTGAATATGTATATAATTTTCTATCTTTTACTATGTATGCAATAAATTTTGCAAGTTTATTTTCTTCGTCTTTATAATCTTCATTTCCATTTAAGTTATATACAAAATCCACACAATTTCTAAAACTTTCTTGCCATTCTATTAATTTATCGCAACTTGTATCGTATATGTCTTTTATAATCTCTCTAAATGTCTTATCATCAATAAAATCGCTATTTTGATTATATTGATAAGGTGTATATTCTTTTAGTAATTCATAACCATAGGCATAAAAGAAAGTATTGTATGCAGTTTCATAACTTGTAAAATCAGCATTTAAAAAGTTTATTAAAATTGCTCCTATACTTTCTGTATAATGAACATATATAGTAGATGGATGCCTTATTATTTCTTTTTTCTTACTTGGCTTTGTTTTTGATATATCTTTTTCCAATTTTAAAGATAATCTTGTTTCATTATCTGGATTTATTCTTTTTCTTTCTACATTATATAAATATAATGGTGTTGCATAATGTTCCTCTTTTTCTTCAAAGTTAAACCATAAATAAAAATCCTCTAATATGTTTGTTTTAGGCAATTCTCTCATAATTATTTTTCCCCCAAAAAAATAAATGTGAACAATTTTGAAAATATTTGTAATATTGTATTGACAAATATATTATATCATATTATAATTAACAATGTCAAATATATTTGATATATTGTTCACGATATAGATGTATAAGCATATCTAGTCAGTATCAAATATAATTAAATATTGAATTGGTTATTTTGTAGAAATAGCCAATAGGTTACTTATGTTCAAAAACTTGCAAACAAAAAGTCAACCAATTTGGAAAGGGGGTATTTTAGGTTGGATAATCAAGAGAACATTTTAGACTTATACTATAATAAGCATCTAAAACAAATAGATATTGCAACAAAAGTCGGTGTTTCTAAACAATATGTTTCAAAGGTTGTTAAAGCAGACTCTAGATTTGGGCAAGAAAAAGAAAATCGAAAAGTTGAAAATGCAACTAATAGAAAAAGTTATATGAAAGAATACTTTAAAACATATACTAGACCAAATAAGGAAGATGATTTTTATGAGCAACTAAAAGCACAGTTAAATCAAGATACATTGGAATTATCTTATTCTTGTAGCAATATAAATGATTATGCCTTTGCAAAGTGGAACAGAAAAATGTTTGAATATGATAAACATAGTTCAGATTTAGTGTTAAGAAATGGTATAACAACAGGTTATAATGTACCCAAAAGAATAAGTAATATAGTAAGTGTTAATATTATAAGAACAAATAGAATGTGTGTATAAAAAATACTTTGAATAAATAAATTCAAGGTATATTTTTTTATTTTTAATAATAGTATTGAAAAGAAAGAAGGTGAGAATTTTGAAAAAGAGTTTGAATATTACATTTATTAATCCTAATACTGAAGAACAAATTGTACAAGCTATGGCAGGAGTGTTAGCTTATAATTTGGCAGAGAACGATGAAAAGATAAAATTCGATTATAGTAATTTAAATTCTTTTCAAGATTCTCACGGTATGGAAGATGAAGTAGAGATGTAGTTATAAATTACAAAAAAATGGAATTTACTGGAAAGTATCTTCCATTTTTATTATTTTTATGATACAATATCGCTATAAAATTGGGAAAGTGAAGGTGAACATATGAAGTTACCTACAAGTATAGAAAATATATTAAATGAAAACATTGTAGAATGTGAAAGAGTTGAATTTAAAGGAAGTTGGAATCCAGAACCTATATTACATTCAATATGTGCATTTGCAAATGACATAAATAATTGGGGTGGAGGATATATATTAGTTGGAATTGAAGATGATAATGGAAGACCTAAATATCCAATTAAAGGAATTGAAACAGCAAGTATTGACAAAATACAAAAAGAAATACTTGCAAAATGTAAAACGATAAGACCATCATATACACCAATTGTAGATGTAACACAATATAAAGGGAAAAATATAATTGTAATATGGTGCTATGGTGGACAAACTAGGCCATATAAATGTCCAACTACTTTAGATAGAGACTTTTCAAAAGGATATTCATATTATATCAGAACAACATCAAGTACAGTAAAGGCAAATGAAAATCAACTAAAAGAATTATATGAATTAGCAAGAACAATACCATTTGATGATATGATGAACCACGAAGCTGAAATTAGAGACTTGAAACTACCATTAATTCAAAATTACTTATATGAAATTAAGAGTGATTTATTAGAAGAATCAGAAAGAATGGATTTTATTGATTTATGCAAAAGTATGAGAATTGTAGATGGAACAACAGAATATATGAAACCTTTAAATGTAGGATTAATGTTCTTTAATGATGAGCCACAAAAATTCTTCCCATATTCTCAAATAGAGGTAGTTGATTTAAGAAATGGACCAGAAGGTGATAAGATGACAGAAAGAATCTTTAAAGGACCAATAGATAGCATGACAAAAAGTGCATTAACTTATATTAGAAATACAGTTATCGAAGAAAGGATACTAAAAATAGAAGGGCAAGCAGAAGCTGTAAGGTATTTTAATTATCCATATCAAGCAATAGAGGAAGCATTAGTAAATGCAGTTTATCACAGAGGATATGATATAAGAGAACCTGTAGAAGTAAGAATTATGGAAGATAGAATTCATATTGTAAGCTATCCAGGTCCAGATCGTTCTATTAGTGAAAAATCAATAGAAGATAAAAATATAATTGCAAGAAAGTATAGAAATCGTAGAATCGGAGAATTTTTAAAGGAATTAAAATTGACAGAAGGCAGAAATACAGGTATTCCTAAAATTAAAAGAGCATTAAAGAATAATGGTTCAAAAGAACCTGAATTTGAAACAAATGAAGATAGAGATTACTTTATTACAACGATATGTATGCATGAGGGATTTGAAAATGAATTTAAAGACCGACCAAGAACCGACCAAGAACCGACCAAGTTAACCGACCAAGAAATAAAAATTTTAGAATTTTGCAAAGAACCACATAGTAAGAAAGAAATTATGGAATATACGGAATACAAACATACTAGAAACTTTACATTATTATATTTAAAACCATTGCAGGAAAAAGGATTATTACAAATGACAATACCAGATAAACCAAATAGTAAAAATCAAAAATATATAGCAAAATAGGGGGAAATATTATGGGGAAGATTGCAATTACTACAGGAGGAATAAAACAATCTTTGGCAAATTATAATGCATTAAAATCAATTTGTGAATATATCTGGAATGGATTTGATGCTAAAGGAACGAAAATTGAAATTACAACTAAAAAGAATGATTTAGATAGTATTGCAGAAATATCTATAAAAGATAATGGCACAGGAATTATAAAAAAGCAATTAAATAAAAAATTTAGACCATTTTATGAATCCGAGAAGTCAGAACAGTCATACGAGAGAACTAGAATAACAGGTATACATGGAAAAAACGGAGTTGGAAGACTAACATTTTTTTGCTTTGCAAGATATGCAAGATGGGATACTGTGTATCAAGATAATACTGAATATAAGAGTTACAGCATAAACATAGATGCTGACAATTTGGAAAAATATGATGAAACACCCGAAAATACAGTAATAAATAAACCAACTGGAACTGTAGTTACTTTAAGTGAAATATATGAAAGCATTGACTTATCTGAACTAAAAGAATATATAAAAAAAGAGTTTGCTTGTTTGCTGGAGTTAAATAAGAACTCAAATTTTAAAATATATATAGATGGAGAAGAAATAATATATGAAGATTTAATATTAGAACGAGAAGAATTTCAATTAAATTATAAATATGAAAATGATGAGATTAATGCAAATATTAGATATGTACAATGGAAAAATAATTTATCAAATGAGTATTCAAGATATTACTTTGAAGATGAAGATGAAAAGTTTAAATTAAGTATGACTACTACATTAAATAAAAAGGGAGATAATTTTTATCATAGTGTTTTTGTTAGTAGCAACCTGTTTGAAGATTTTTATACAAATGATACAATTGAAGGACAAATTCCTATTAGCGGATACAATAAAGATAGTATAGAATTTAAAACTTTAAAATTAGATATAGATAAATTTTTACGAAAGAAAAGAAAGCCACATATAAAACGCTATGCAGAAAAATTGATAGAAAAATATAATGAAGATAGAATTTTTCCAGATTACAATGAAAATAATGTTTTAGATAAATTTAAACATGAACAATTGGAAAATATAGTAAAGTTGGTTTGTCAGATAGAACCTAAAATTGTATCATCATTAAATAACGAACAAAAGAAGACATTAGTTAGGTTATTTGATTTAGCTATGCAATCAGGAGAAACAGATAACTTATTTACTATATTAGACGAAGTTGTTGAATTAGATACGGAAGAAAGAGCAGAACTGGCAGAAGAATTACAATACTGTACTTTGGGAAATATAACAAAAACAATTAAATTAGTTCAAGATAGATATAGAGCAATAGATTTATTAAAGCAATTATTATATAATTATGAGTTAAATGCAAACGAACGAGATCACTTACAAAAATTTATAGAAGAACATTACTGGATTTTTGGAGAACAATTTACATTAGTTACAGCAGCAGAGCCAAAGTTCGAAGAAGCATTGCGTAGATATACAAAACTATTGATGGGAGAAGATGAGAAGAAACACATTGAACATAAAGATAAGAACAAGGAAATGGATATTTTTGCTG
This sequence comes from Clostridia bacterium, assembly GCA_017434295.1. Taxonomy (GTDB): domain Bacteria; phylum Bacillota; class Clostridia; order TANB77; family CAG-508; genus CAG-269. Next base: position 6,086 of record JAFRFO010000090.1, on the reverse strand, counting down.
TAAGACAGAATATTGAAAATGATTCTATTAATAATATTGTTGTTGAATTAAAACATCCTAAAATACCATTGGGACAACAACAGTATCAGCAAATATATAAGTATATGAAAGTAATTAGTGAACAGCCAGAGTTTACAGCAAATAATGCAACATGGGAGTTTTATTTAGTAGGAAATAAGTTTGACAATTCTGGAGATATAGAAAACTTGTATGAGAATGCTAAAATGCATGGAGAAAAATCATTAGTATACAAGGTAAAAAATTTTAAAATTTATGTTAAAACATGGAGCGAAATACTGAATGAATTTGAAATAAAACATAAGTTTATACAGAATAAACTAGAATTACAAAGAAGTGCAATTGTAGAAAATAGCAATAAAATTGAAGAAGTTATGGAAAAAGCTAAGAATTCAGCTGTTGAAGAAAAAGCTGTAAATTTCTAATATAAAAAAACTATTCTCAAATCGGGAGTAGTTTTTTTCTGCATATATCTTGAAAAAAAGTAAATACTATGCTAAAATGTAACAGAACGAAATCAAAGTTACGGAACAATAAAAGGAGTAGTGATGTTATATGAAAATTGCAGCATATTGTAGAGTTTCAACTGAAAAGGAAGCACAAATAGATTCATTAGAAAAGCAAATAGAGTTCTTTAATGAATTTACTAAAAAGAATGGATATGAATTGTACAAGCTATATGCAGATGAAGGAATATCTGGAAAACAAATAAAACACAGAAAGCAATTCCAGCAGATGATGTTAGATGCAAAATCTAAAAAGTTTGACAAAGTAGTTGTAAAAGATGTAAGTCGTTTTGCAAGAAATACAGTTGATTTATTACAAAGTGTAAGAGAATTAAAATCATATAATGTTCAAGTAGATTTCTTAAACAATGGTGAAGTAATGGAAGGTGGCTCTGAATTTATATTAACTATTTTAGGAGCAATGGCGCAACAAGAAAGTGCTAATATGTCTAAAAGAGTTAAGTTTGGAAAAGACATTACTGCTCAAAAAGGAAGAGTGCCTAATATAGTTTTTGGTTATGACAAAATGCCAAATGAAAGATACATTTTAAAGGTAAATAATGAAGAAGCCAAACTTGTAAAAGAAATTTTTGAAAGCTATGTATATAAAGGATGGGGGACAACAAAAATAGCATGGGATTTGAACGATAGAGGTATAAGAACTAAAAGAGATAAAGCAAAATGGGTACAAAATGGAATTGTTAGAATGCTTAAAAATCCTATTTATACAGGTAGAGTTACAAATAAAAAATCAGAAGTTACAGACTTTATAACAGGTACAAGAAAAGATATACCAGAAGATGAATGGATAGTTGTTGAAAGACCTGAAATGAGAATAATATCAGATGAATTATTTAATAAAGCACAAGAGATTTTAGCCCAAAGGTCAAATGAATTTAAACTAAATAACAAAAGAGAAAAAACAGAATATGTATTTAGTACACTAATCTATTGTAAACATTGTGGTTATTCATTTAGAAGAATGAGAAGAAAATACTCTGAAACAGGAAAAGAATATGTAAGATGGGTATGTAGCGGAAGAAACTCAATGGGGGTAAATCATTGTCCTAACACAACTGTAATTGATGAAGAAGAACTTTTAAATGCAATAAAGGTATATCTAAAAAGCATTATAAAAAACAAAAAGAACTTTATGAAAGCAGTTGAAAAAGAGTTTGAAAAGATTACTAAGTTAAGAGAAAATAACGAAAGAAATGAAGAAAGTCTATTACAAGAAATAGAAAAGGTAACTACAAAAAAGCAAAAATATATGGAAATGTTTAAAAACGAAGTAATCAATATTAAGGAACTAAAAGAATATACAAATCCATTAAATGAAGATATTGCAAGACTTGAAAGAGAATTGAAACTAATAACATCTGAAATAAAAGAAAAAGATGTACTAGAAAAAGAACTAACAAAAACAATAAAAACTGTAGATGATATTTTGAATAACCAAACAATTACAAATGCAATGTTAAAAACAGTAATAGATGTTATTGAAGTAGATTCAGATTCAAATGTAGAAGTGAGATTAAAGCTACTTAATGAAATAGGCTCTACACCTGCTGTTATCACTAATTTCAATGAAACACAAGAAGAAAACAAGCAAGAAACGGAAGATAAATCAAAGAAAAACGATAAAAAATCAACCGTTACGGAAAGTAACGTCAGTACACAAAGATGTATCTGAAAGACTAAGAAAGATAAACCCAAGTTTAGCAAAAGAGGTAAGAGAAATTTTAGATGAAAACAAATCACAAAGGCATATAAGAGGAGGGATGGCAACAAAAATTAAGTATTTACATATGAAGGAATTATAAATATTTTTGAAAGAGTCACCTTTTAACAAAAATCGACATAAAATACTATAGCCTAATTTAAGAGGTGATATAATTGAAAAATCTTCTAAATAAAAGACTAGTGGAAAAAGCAGTAACAGGGAAAATATTGCATCTAGATGGAGACAAAAGGTATAGTCAAAAAGCATATTTGTATTATAAAAAAATGGGTTTAAACGCAGCAGTAAGAAACATTCCAGAATATAAACAACCACAAGAAGTATATAGATTATTAAAAATGTATAATCCAGATATACTTGTTATTACAGGGCATGATTCTATGTTAAAAAAAGGGAGAGAATACTATAATATATATAATTATAAAAACTCAAAATACTTTATTCAAACAGTAAAAGAAGCAAGAAGGTATGATAAAGAAAATGATAAAAATTTGGTTATATTTGCAGGAGCATGTGAAAGTTATTTCGAAGCACTAATTGCCGCTGGAGCAAATTTTGCTTCATCTCCAGCAAGAATATTAATAGATTTTCAAGATCCATTAAAAGTAGCAGAAAAAGTTGCAATTACAGATCAGTATAAATTTCTAACAATAGATGATATTTATGAAGAATTAAGAGATGGAAAAGCAGGAATAAATGGAATAGGAGCACCAGGAAAAAAGAAAAATTACACAATGTAATATTATTGTAACAAATTTGTAACACAAATGTAATAATCACAAAAATAATAGCTGGAAGTATTGAAAATACTTGAAAACACAAAAACAACACAAACATTTATTTTTTGACAAAAACCCCCTAAAATGCTATACTGAACTCATCTTAAAAGGAATGGGTGATAGTATGATTTGTAGAACAGACATAGCTAATTTAAAAACGGATTTAGGAGAAAAAGTTGGTCAAAAGATAATAGTTAAAGGCTCACTTGGAAGAAGTAAAGTCTTTGAAAAAGAAGCTACATTAGAAAAAGCATATCCAAATATATTTGTAGTAAAATATGCGGAAAATGATAGAAATGTAACCTACAGTTATACTGATGTATTAACAAGAACAGTTGAATTAGAGGTATTTGATGGCAATGCTTATGCACCACTTATACCAGCACCTGTAGAAACAAAAAAGAAAAAAACAATGTTATAAAGAATTGAATATTTATTCAATTCTTTTTTTGCATAAAATAGAAAACTCCTCATATAAATGTATAAAGAAAAAGTATGAGGAGGTATTTTAAAATGGTGGTAAATACATCAAAAGAAACTTTATGTATAAACAAATTAGTAAACAGTAAAAAAGAAATTATATTTGTTGAAAAAGATATGATTGTACCAGACGCAAAGCCAGATGTGTTGGGAATAATTTGTACAAGTGGGGTTGTATGCTTATATAAAACAGAATTACAAGATGAAAAACTAAAAATTGATGGTAATTTAAATACATATATAATGTACTTAGCAGATGACAGCAATGACAAAGTTAGAGGAATAAATTTGAGTTTGGATTTTTCAGAAAGTATAAACATTCCAAATGCAAAAGAGGGAATGGACTACAAGCTTTATATTAAAATCAAATCAATTGAATGTAGAGTAATAAATGGGAGAAAATTAGCCATAAAGGCAACCTTAGAAGTATCAACAGATATATATTCAAATGAAGAAGTAGAAATTGTAAATAATATAGAAGATGATGACAATATACAAATATTAAAAGAAGATTTAAAAGTAAATTCCTTAGTAGGAAACGGAGAAACAAAAATATATGCTAAAGAAACAATACCTGTACAAAATGTGGATAATATAGCAGAAATATTAAAAGTAGGTTTATCTATAGGCGATAGAGATGTAAAAATAAGTTACAACAAAATTTTAAGCAAAGCAGAAGCAGAACTAAAAATAATGTACTTAACAGAAGATAACAGAATAGGAACAGTTGTTGGAAGAGTTCCATTAGTTGGATTTATTGATATTCCTAATGTGGCAGAGGGAAATACATGCAATACAAATTATGAAATAAAAAATATAATTATAAAACCAAATGCACCAGAAGAACATTCGATAAATGTTGAAATAGAAGTAATTGTAAAATGCATGGTATATGAGGAAAAACAAATTAATTTAATACAAGATATGTATAGTCCATGTGAAAATTTAAATTTTAATCAAAAACAAGTAAATACAATGATAAATGCAAAAGAAGTAACAGATACAAAAAAGATAAGAGAAAAAGTAAATTTTACAGACATAGAAAATAAGAGTTTAATAGATGTAGATGTAATTCCAAATATAAGTGGAACAGGAAGAATTAACAATCCAAATATGTTTGATGGCGAGTTAGAGTGCAACTTTACTTTTGTTGATGACAATTTGAATGTAGATTTCAAAAGAGCCAAGATACCATTTGAATATAAAATGCCTGATTTACCAGAAAACTGTAGTCCAAATTTTGAAATGCAAATTGAAAATCAAGATTTCATAATCCAAGATGGAGGGGACATCAATTGCAACATAGATATGGGAATTAGAAGTAATATGTTTGAAAATCGAAGCCTAAATTTAATAGATTCAGTTGAAACAAGTGAGTTGGATTCAGATCAAGATTATAGTGTAGTTGTTTACATTGTAAAAAAGGGAGATACTTTATGGAATATAGCCAAAAGATTTAGAACAACAGTAGACTATATTGCAAGAACAAATGGAATAGAAGATGAAAACAAACTTCAGGTAGGTCAAAAACTGTATATTCCTAGATATAGTAGAGTTATGGCATAATAAATAATTAAGTTATGTAATAGTAGGTCGCTTGTGCGGTTTTGAAATTAATATTACATAACTTTTTTAATTAGGAGAAAAAATGAGTAAAATATATTCAAGACCAAGATTACGCTTACCAAAATTTATATTTTATAAAAGAAAACCATTTAATAATAATTATAAATACAATAATTCCAAAATGAGAAAACATAAAAATTTAATATTAATAGTAGTAATAGCATTTATAACGTTAAAAACAGTATTAGACACAATAAATCCAATATTTAATAAACTATGTGAAAATAAAGCAATATCACTTGCTACAATAATTTCAAACAATAAAGCAACAGAAGTAATGAAAAATCATACATATGATGAACTATTTTCAATAGAAAAGGACGACACAGGAAATATATCTATGATAAATGCAAATGTTGTGCCAATAAACGAAATAACTTCTGACATAGCAGTAAAGATACAAGAAGAAATAGATAGACAGGGAAGAGATAATATAGAAATAGCAATACGGAAGTTTTACAGGTATAAAAATATTTTCTGGCCAAGGGCCAGGAATAAAAATTACAATATCAACAGTTGGAAATGTAAAAACAGACCTAAAAAGTGAATTTACAGCTCAAGGAATTAACCAAACACTGCATAGAGTATATTTACAAGTTGAATGCGAAGTAAGTATTTTAACACCATTTGATACAATTGAAAGAAGCATAACAAATCAAGTTCTAATTGCAGAAAACGTAATTGTTGGTCACATACCTGAAACATATTATAACTTAGAAGGCTTAAAACAAGACGATGCAATGGAAGTAATGCAATAATTGCCATTGAGACCGGGTTAAGTTGGCAGTTAGCAAAGACAAAAGATACGGGGTTTTTTGCTAAATTAATTATATATAAATTAAAAAAAATAAAAAATGTACTTGACATTTTTTATTTTTTTAGTATAATTACATTGTATACAATTTAATTTTATAAAACAAAAAAGTACCATATGTT
>JAFRFO010000089.1 GCA_017434295.1 Clostridia bacterium | reverse complement strand
GCCTTGAAAATCATTTGATTAATAAACAAGAAGGTATTATAAAATTGTTAGATCCTCCTTTTGATAAAGGTATACTTGAACCAGGATATATTAAGGCTTATTTACCGGGTGTTAGAGAAAATGGTGGACAGTACACACATGCAGCTTGTTGGGTAATAATTGCAGAAGCAATGTTAGGGTTTGGAGACAAATCTTTGGAACTATTTAGAATGATAAATCCTATTGAGCATAGTAGAACAAAAGAAGCGGCAAACAAATACAAGGTTGAACCATATGTAATATCAGCAGATGTATATGGAGAAGAAAACTTAATAGGTAGAGGAGGCTGGACTTGGTATACAGGATCATCTAGTTGGTATTATAAAGCAGGAATTGAATATATACTAGGATTAAAAATAGATAAAGGGTATTTAACAATAAATCCATCAATACCTAAGGAATGGAAAGAATATACTATAAATTACAAGTGGAAAGAAAGTATTTATAATATAAGGATTTTAAATCCAAGCGGAAAAAACACAGGTGTAGAAAAAGTCTTTTTAAATGGAAATGAAGTAGAGAATAAAATTAAATTAGATGGAACAAGAAATGTTTATAATGTTGAGGTGTTATTATAAAAAATCCGTAATAAATTTATCAAAAAAACTTGTATAATCCAAATAATTGTGATATATATATAATAAATCAAACAAAGAAAGGCGGATGCCAAGTGGAAGAAATTTTAGAAAGAGAACAAAAAACTATATTAGTAGTTGATGATGAACAACCTATTATAGATATATTAGTTTATAATCTAAAAAAAGAAGGATATAATGTAATAGAAGCAAATGATGGTGTTACAGCAGTAAATGTCGCATTAGAACAAAAACCAGATTTAATTTTATTAGATATAATGTTACCAAAATTAGATGGATTATCAGTATGTAAAAGAGTAAAAAATTCTTTAAATGTTCCAATAATAATGCTTACAGCAAAAGATGGAGAAATAGACAAAATATTAGGTTTAGAACTTGGTGCTGATGATTATATGACAAAGCCTTTTAGCGTTAGAGAATTAGTGGCAAGAGTAAAAGCAAATTTAAGAAAAGTTGAAGCAGCCTCAATATATAAACAACAAGCAACTGAAACAGGTACTGAAACAAGAAAAACTAACAAAATAGTAGTAGGAGAATTAGAACTAGATTTAGATAAATTTGAAGTAAAAGTCAGAGGGGAAGTAATTGACTTAACTTTAAGAGAATTTGAAGTTTTAAAATTTTTAGCTAGTGAACCAGGGCAAGTTATTACAAGAGAAACTTTGTTAGAAAAAGTTTGGGGCTATGAGTACTACGGAGATATTAGAACAGTTGATGTTACAGTAAGAAGAATAAGAGAAAAAATAGAAAAAGACACATCAACACCTCAAATTTTAATTACAAAAAGAGGGGTAGGATATTATATAGTTTCTAAATAAATAATTAAGCTGTCAAAGATTTTATCTCTTTGGCAGCTTTATGTTTTATTTGAAAAAGAAAGAGAGTGAAAAATGAAGTTTAAGTTTTATCTAGCATTATATATTTCAAAACTAATAAAAAATACATTACATATATTAAGCAAATTCATGAAAGTAAATGGAAGCCATTTACCAGGAAATATAGCAACAAAAATATGTCCTAACTTTTTAAGTATAGTTAGTAAACCTAAAACAATAATTGCAGTTACTGGAACAAATGGAAAAACAACAACAAGTAACTTAATAATTGATGCATTAGAAGCAAAGGGATACAAGGTTTTAAATAACAAAACTGGTTCAAATGTATTAGGCGGAGTAACAACATCATTGTTTAGTGGAGTGAGCCTAGGAAATAAATCTAAATTTGATATTGCAGTTTTAGAAGTTGATGAAAAAAGTACACCAAGAATCTTTAAATATGTAACTCCAACATATTTGGTGGTAACAAATTTATTTAGAGATTCATTGAAAAGAAATGCTCATTCAGAATACATTTTTGACTTGATTAATAAATCAATACCAGAGGAAACGACTTTAATATTAAATGCAGATGACTTAATTAGCAATAAATTAAAAGCAAAAAATAGTAATAAAAAAATATATTTTGGAATAAATGAGTTAGATACTGATACAAATGAATCAATAAATATTGTAAATGATGCAAGAATATGCCCAATTTGTTATTCAAAGTTAAAATATAATTTTGTAAGATATCATCATATAGGAAAAGCATATTGTGAAAATTGTGGTTACAAATCTCCAGAAGCTGATTATATAGTTAAAAAAGTTGACTATCAAAATAATTTTATTAATGTGTTTTATGATGGTAAAGAATTTGAATATAAAATGGTATCAGACAGTATTTTTAATATATATAACCAAATAGCTGCAATAACAGTACTTAAGCAATTAAAAATAAAAGATAAGGACATAAAAGATATTTTCTTAAATATGGAAGTAACCAAAGATAGAGTAAAAATTGAGAAAATAGGAAATTACAGTATAATAAATCACTTAGCAAAAGGTCAAAATCCAGTTGCTTGTTCAATAGTTTTTAAATACGTAAAAGAAAGAAAAACATCAAAAGAAATAGTTTTACTAGTAGAAGATTATCATGATAATAAAGAATCTAGCGAAAACACAGCTTGGTTTTATGATTGCGATTTTGAATTTTTAAATGATGAGAGCATAAAAAGAATTATTGTTTCTGGTGTTATAGCAAAAGATATAGAATTTAGACTATTACTGGCAGGAGTATCAAAAGAAAAGATTGTTGCATTAAAGGATGAAAATGAAGTTGCTGAAAAGCTTTCTTATAACGAAGAAAATGAAATATTTATATTATATGATATGTACCAAAGTAAAGCAGTAGATAAGGTTAATTCTGATATTAAAAGAAAAATAGAAAAAATTACTAAATAATATAAAACTATTTTTTATGGAGAGGAGAGAATTATAAATGGTAAGAATAGAATTTCTATTCCCAGAAGTAGCAAATTTATATGGGGATCCTTTTAATGTAAAATATCTAAAAAATAGCTTAAAGGATGCAGAAGTTATAGAAACAACATTAACAGATGAACCTAGATTTGTAAATGAAGAAATAGATATGATTTATATGGGCTCTATGTCTGAAAAAGCGCAAGTAATTATAATAGAGAAGTTAAAGAAATATAAAAATGAGTTGCAAGAGTTTATTAACAAAAACAAAGTGGTGCTTTTTACAGGAAATGCATTTGAAATATTAGGAAAATATATTGAAGATGAAGAACAAAATAAAATAGAAGGCTTAGGAATAATTGATACTTATGCAATAATAGATAGAAAACATAGATATAATACATTATTTTTAGGTGAATTAAACTGTGAAGAAAAATTAAAAATACTTGGATTTAAAGCTACATTTAGTTTTAGTTATACAGATAATACAAAAGATTATTTTTGTAAATCAATAAGAGGATGTGGAAACCATAAAGAGTCAAATTTAGAAGGAATCCGTATAAAAAATCTATTTGGAACATATTTAATAGGACCCTTGCTTATAATAAATCCTAAGTTTACAAAATATATTATGAGACTATTAGGCGAAGATAATCCAGAATTACAATTTGAAAAAGAAGCAATGGATTGTTATGAAGAAAAACTAAAGATATTTGAAAAACAAGAAATTAATTATTTACAATAAAGAAAGGAATGTAAAAAATGGAAGATAAAGAAGTATTTGAAAAATATGAATCAGAAGTAAGAAGCTATTGTAGAATATTTGACGAGGAATTAGATTATGCAAAAGGAGCAATAATTAAAGATGTAAATGGAAAAGAATATATAGACTTTTTCTGTGGTGCAGGTGCGCTAAACTATGGGCACAATAATCCATACATAAAAGAAAAAGTAATAAAGTATTTACAAGATGATAGAATAATGCATGCACTTGATATGTATACAAAAGCAAAATGTGATTTTATAAAATATTTTGAAGAAAATATCCTACAACCAAGAAATTTAAATTATAAAATTCAATTTCCTGGCCCAACAGGAACAAATGCAGTTGAAGCAGCGTTGAAATTAGCTAGAAAAGTTAAGAAAAGAACTAATATATGGTGTTTTATGGGATGTTTCCATGGAATGACATTAGGTTCAATTGCACTAACTACAGAAAAAGAGGCAAGAGAGGGAGCAGGAGTACCATTACACTATGTAACACATATTCCAACACCTTATATGTTTGAAAATTTTGATACAATTAAATATATGCAAACTTTATTAGATGACGATCATTCAGGAGTAGAAAAACCAGCTGCAATAATAATAGAAACAGTACAAGCAGAAGGCGGAATTATGGTATTTAGTAAAGATTTCTTAAAAGATTTAAGAAAATTCTGTGATGATAACGATATTTTATTAATAGCTGATGATATTCAAGTTGGATGTTGCAGAACAGGAACATTCTTCTCATTTGAAAGAGCAAATATTGTACCAGATATAGTTGTTTTATCTAAATCAATTGGGGGTTATGGAATGCCGTTTGCCTTAACTTTATTTAAACCAGAATTAGATATTTGGTCTCCAGGTGAACACAATGGAACATTTAGAGGAAATCAATTAGCAATAGTAGCAGCAAAAGCTGGATTAGAATTCTTTAATAATAATAATATAGCAAGCCAAACAGTAAGAAAGTCTAAAATAATAGAAAAATTCTTAAAAGAAGAGATAAAACCATTAAGTGATAAAATTGAAATCAGAGGACTTGGCTTTATTTGGGGAATAGATGTACATGATGAAGCAATTGCTAAAAATATATCAAAGCAAGCATTTAAAAAAGGTTTGATTATAGAACGCGCTGGAAGAAAGAATGAAGTAGTTAAAATTATGCCACCACTTATAATTGAAGATGAATTATTACAAAAAGGATTAGAAATATTTAAAGAGGTATGTAAAGATAATATTTAGGGGTGTATATGGAAATAATAGTAGGAAAAAATGCAGGATTTTGTTATGGAGTAAAAAAGGCAGTAGAAGGTGCAGAAGAAGAATTACAAAATGATGATAGAATTTACTGTTTAGGAGAAATAGTTCATAATAAAGATGTTGTTAATGATTTAGAAAATAAAGGAATTAGATTTATTGATAATATAAAAGAAGCTGAAGGAACTACTTTAATTAGGGCACATGGGATTCCTAAAAGTGTTTATAAAGATGCAGAGAGTAAAAAAATAATTCTAAAGGATTATACCTGTCCAAAGGTTTTAAACATACATAATATAGCTGAAGAATATGCAAACAAAGGATATTTTATTATATTAACAGGTTCAAAAACACATCCGGAAAATATTGGAACAATAAGTTATTGTGGATTAAACTATTATGTTATTGAAACTGAAGATGAAATAAAATATGCTTTAGAGGCAATTGAAAAATCAGAAATTAATAAAATTTTACTAATATCACAAACAACATTTAGTGTTGAAAAATTTGAAAAAATAACAAATCAAATAAAAGAGTTATTATCAGAAGAAAAGGAACTAATTATAAAAAACACTATTTGCTCTGCAACTAAAGTTAGACAAATAGAAACAGAGGAAATATCAAAAAAAGTTAGCAAAATGATAATAATAGGTGGAAAGAATAGTTCAAATACAAAAAAACTATTCGAAATAGCAAAAAAGAATTGCAAAGATTCTTTTTGTATAGAAAATGTTAAAGATTTGGATGTGAAAATATTTAATAGTGATGATATAGTTGGAATAATGGCTGGTGCGTCTACTCCATTAAAAAGTATAAATGAAGTAATAGAAAAACTAAAAAACGCCATTTTAAGCAGTTAAAATTAACTTATAAATTATGATTTTGTCGAATTTTGCGATGAAATCATAATTTTTTTATGTAAAGTATATTGACAAAAACTATTTATATGCCTTATACTGTTACCATAATTATATAATTATGGTAACATAACTATATCATTTTTATTATTATTCATAATTGTTACAATCTAACAGTTAACTTTTATATCAAATAAATAATTCCTAAACTTACTTTAATTTAAAAGGAAGTATTTTAAAATAGTGCACTAAACTAATTATTAAATATTTATTCTCAAAGATATGTCCAACAAAAAAGAAATATTGCCAAAGAATTATAAAAAAACTTAAAAGATAAAATATAAAAAGATTAAATTTATAAAGTTTTTAAAAATATATATTTACATGAATAATGGTAAAATATATAGTAAAGAAAGGAGAAAAGGTGCAATATTTTAATAATAGTAATTGTAAAAACGGAAGAATAGGTTTAGAAAAATTTTTAATAAATATTTTTAAGGAAAAAGTTAAGAATATTACATATTTAGGTAGGTGTGAATTACACAAAATGCCTGAATATAAGTTTAGATTATTTAAGTATAATGTGGTTTTAGAAGATTTTTCTAATTACACAATATTTATAAAAATAATAGATGATGAAAAAATTGAAGAAACCTTATTTTGCTATTGGTTTTTCTGTGAGGAATATTATGGAATAAAAAACAAACAATATATTTCAAAAGCTAGTATTATTAATTTAGCCAAACAAAGTTATGAAACAAAATATAATATGGAAATACTTAATAAAAAAAATATTGTTTGGAAGACATCTTTTGTAGATATAATTAATTTAAAGGAATTTTATGAAAAAAATACAATGAAAAATAAAAACAAAGAGAAAGAAACATTTGATGGCCAATCTTTATTTATATCAGTAATATAATTAAAGGCAAGTGTAAACTGTTTAAAAGTTTACACTTGCCAATTTTAATTAGTAATATTTCTATTTAAAATTAGTTTTAAAAATTAGTGCGCATCTGTTAGAATTGGCTTTAGTACTACGCTTATTACTGTACCTTCTGGAACTTGAGTGTCTTTAATATAATCTTGCGAAATAACATATCCTTTTCCTTCAACACTAATATTTAAATTACTATCTCTTAATGTTTGTTTAGCTTCTCCTAAGCCCATATTTTTTAAATCTGGCACAGTTGTAGAATTTGCAGTAGCATCACTTCCATATATATATATTTTTGCACCATCTATAAGTGAAGTTCCTGGTTTTGGATTTTGATCTTTTACTAGTTCAGTATTAATATCTGCTCCTGTAACTACTTCTACATCAAATCCTGCTTCTTCTAGTACATTTTTAGCTTCAGCAATTGTTTTATTTCTAACATCTGGAAGCATTGTTAAGTCCTCATTACTGTATGATACATTTGTTGCAGTAGAAGGAACATTTAAATATGGTAAAATTTCATTTAACATTTGTTGAACTACTGGGCCAGCTAGTGTTCCACCATTATGGTTATAAGCTGGTGGCTTGTATAATGTAACTAATAAGACTACTTGAGTGTCTTCAATTGGAGAGATTGCAGCATAAGATGCAACATATCCAATATCTTTTTTATCTTCAGGTGGCTCAGATGTACCTGTTTTACCTCCTATTGAATAACCTTCAACTAAAGCATGTTTACCAGTTCCTTCTGTGGCAACATATTCCATCATATATTTTACTTCATCAGAAGTTTCTTTAGAAATAACTTGTCTAACAGTAACTGGTTCTATTTCTTCTACAGCACCTGTATCAGAATTTGTAATAGATTTTACTATTCTAGGCTTCATTAAATATCCACCATTTGAAACAGCGCATAAAGCTGTTGCCATTTGTAGAGGAGTTATACTTAATCTTTGCCCAAAAGACATTGTTGCAAGTTCTACACTACCGACTTTATCAACTGAATTAAATAAGCTGTTTTCTTCACCTGATAAGCCAACTCCAGTTTTATCAAACAATCCAAAGGCTTGATAATATTTATATAATGTTTGTACGCCTATTTTTTGACCTAATTGTATGAATGCTGGGTTACATGAATTTCCTAAAGCTTCTTTTAAAGATTGATATCCATGAGGGTTATAACTTCTCCAGCATGCAATGTCTGTATCACTTACATGTTGCCAACCTGTACATAAAAATTCTCCTTCTGCATCTGGGGTTGTTATGTCTTCTTCAAGTGCAACGGCTGCTGTTATAACTTTAAATACAGAACCAGGTTCATATAAATCAGAAACAGATTTATTTTTCCACATTTTTTGGATTTCTAAACCTTTTTGGTCATCTGGTATAGAATCATAAGTTTCTTTTAGTTTTGCATTTGGAGTAAAAGGATCATTTAAGTTATAATCTGGATAGCAAGCCATAGCAATAATGTCACCATTTTTTGGATTCATCAATATAGCATTTCCGCCACCTTCACAGTTGTTTTCTTCTACAGCTTGTTTTAAATATTTTTCTACAATATTTTGTACATTTATATCTATTGTAAGAGTAAGGTCACTTCCATTTTCAGGAGCTATGTATTTTTCCTCTGAATTTGGTATTTCTTGTTGATTGCTACCTTGTGAACTAACTATTTTTCCAGGTGTTCCTGTTAAAACATCATCCCATTTGCTTTCTATACCAACTATACCTTGATTATCAGTACCGCAAAAACCTATTATTGAAGAAGCTAGTGAATCATAAGGGTAATATCTTTTGCTATCTTCGTCTATATTTATACCATCACTAATTTTATTTTCTTTCATCCATGTCTTAAGTTTATCTACTTTATCTTGTTCAACTTTTTTTGCTATATATTGAAATTGATTTTCAGCACTTACTTTAGCTAAGGTTGAATCATAATCTAATTCAAATATTTCTGAAAAAGCTTTTGCAACTTTTTCTTTTAATTCTTTAGTTTTTTCATCGGTTTTATCAACTATTTTGGAAGGATTGATTGTTACTGTATCAACTCTAGCACTTATGGCTAATGCTTTTGTACCAGAAGAATCATAAATGTTACCACGTTTTGGACTAATAATTTGGTTTATTGTTTGTTGTTTATAAGCACTTTCTTTTAAAGAATTTCCTTGAACAAATTGTAAAAAGCCTAATCTTAAAATTAATACAATTAATAAAACAATAAATACTGTAAAAATTATAGTTAATTTATTAGAATAAATAAAGTTTTGAGAATTTATTCCTTCATTTATTCTTACTACTTTTGAACCAACAGTATTATCGGCTTTTTTTGCTTTTCCTTTTTGGCTGGATATTTTTTTATTTAGTTTTCTTTTATCCATTATTGTTTTTTGCTAAGAATAAACTTAACAAAAATCTCCTTTCTTTGGTTTTAATATATTTTATATTAACAAAAAATAAAAATCAATATGAACTGCTAAAAAATGTAAAAAAGTTATGATTTAAAGTTATATAAAATAAATATTGGCCAAACATATAAAAATATGTTATAATGAATCTATGTGAATAAAAGAGGGATGGATATTGAAGTTATGGATAATATTTTAGAAGAAACAAGATTTATTTTAAAAAAGTATAATATTAAAGCCAATAAAAGTTTAGGGCAAAATTTTTTAATAGATAGGGAAGCAATTGTAAAAATAGTTAATTCTGCAGCTATTACCAAGGAAGACTTGGTTATTGAAATAGGTCCTGGACTTGGAACTTTAACAGAGTTTTTATTACAAGAGGCAAAAAAGGTTATATGTGTTGAGTTAGATAATAAAATGGTTAATATCTTAAAAGATAGATTTTTTCTATATAAAAATTTAGAGATAATTAATGAGGATATTTTAAAGCTTGATATAAATAAAATAATAAAAAATGAAAAAGAAAACAATCAAATACAAAATGTAAAAATTGTTGCTAATTTACCATATTATATTACTACTCCAATTGTTATGAAATTATTAGAAGAAAAACTTGATATTGAAAGCATAACGATTATGATTCAAAAAGAAGTAGCAGATAGATTAATTGAAATTCCAGGTGGAAAAAACAGTGGTGCAATTACTTATTCTGTAAACTATTATGCAATACCAGAAGCAATAACAGAAGTTCCTTATACTGCATTTATTCCAGAACCAGAGGTCATTTCTAAAGTAATTAAACTTGTTAAAAGAGAAGAACCACCTATAAAAGTAAATAATGAAGCATTAATGTTTAAAATCATAAAATGTGCTTTTATGCAAAGAAGAAAAACATTATTAAATGCGCTTGTAAATAATGGGATTTTTCATGATAAAGTGCAGGGAATGGAAGTACTAACAAAATTAGAGTTTGAAATAAATGTTAGAGGAGAAAAACTAACTTTACAAGATTATGCTAAAATTGCAAATGAGTTATATAGCTAAAAGTTAATATATCCATGGTTTTATGGTTTTATTTAAATCTTTAAAATTAATTTGTTCAAAATTAAAAAAAACTATTTAAAAAACAATAAATTCATGTTATAATATATTTGTGATGCTTAAAGAAAGGAGATTAGTATGAATCAAATTTTGGTTACAAAAAAATTATATATTACACCAGAATTGAAAAGAAAAAAGAAGATTTACAAGTTTGATTTTATCTTGTCAATTTTTTTAGTGATTGTGCTAATTTCTATTTATATATATGCTGAAAATGATAGAAACAAAAGTGAAGAAGTATCACATGAAATATTAGCTGAAATGAGAGAAGAACCTGAAAATATAACAGATGATACCACAGCAAACAATAAAGATATATTAGTAATTGTATTAAATGATGAAAATGGAGAATATGGTTCAACAAATCAACAAAGTCAAAATCAAATTTCTAATAATAATACTGAAACTAGTGGAAATAATGATGAAAATGAATATAAAACTACAAGAGATGGCTATAACTATAAAAGTGTTGGTATAATTGATATACCAAAAATAGATGTTAATTATCCTATATTAGAAGGTGAAACAATGAGTGTAGAAGAGACAGATTCACTTCTTAAAATTTCACCATGTAAATTCTGGGGACCAAATATTAATGAAGTTGGTAATTATTGTATAGTAGGTCATAATTATAGAAATTCAAGATTTTTTAGCCATGTTCCTGAACTAGAGCCAGGAGATACATTTACAATTGAACAGCCTAATGTTAGAACTCTTACATATGAAGTATATGATAAATATACTGTTGTTCCAGAAAATGTTAGTTGTACTAGCCAATTAACAGGAGGAAAGAAAGAAGTTACACTTATTACGTGTACAAATGATAGCTCAGCTAGAGTTATTATTAAAGCTAGAGAAGTAAGATAATTATTAAATAGTATAAATAACAATATTAAATCTCTTTTCATAAAATATATAAATATTTTATGAAGGGGGATTTTTTGTGGCAAGAATAATTGTATTTAACAATGATACAAATAGAATGGAAAACTACTATAGAGGTGAATCTGAGCCTATGCCATATAATGCAAATGGAACACTAAGAGTTAGAGAATTTAGAGGTTCTAGTAGAAGTAATATTTTGTGGACAACAAAAAGAACAATGCAAAGTTGGAATACTCAAAGGTATATATACGGAGCACCAATTCCAGTAGGCTTTGCATTCAAAAGACCTTATGAAGGAGGTCATGGAAATCAGAGTCAGCACTATGCTGGAGTTGCATTTGATGTAGGGCAAATACTTACTCAAAATCAAAGAAATGCATTATGGAATTCAGCAAGAAATAGCGGAGTTTGGACTTATGTAGAACCATTAAGCATTACACCAACATGGGTACATTTTGATAAACGTTTTGGAACACCTGCTTGCTCCACTGGTGGTTACCCTGGGTTAAGAAGAGGAAGCATAAGTAATTATGTGTGCATAGCGCAAGATGATTTAAATACTTTAGGATTTACAACAGGTGGATTAGATGGGATTTTTGGTCAAGCAACTCAAAATGCAGTTATAGCATATCAAAGAAGTAAAGGTTTAACGGCTGATGGAATAGTTGGATGTAATACATGGCGAGCATTACAAGAAGATGTAGTTGGAACAGGAGCAACTAGAACGACGATTAATTAAATCGTCGTTCTTTATTAAGCATTATTTTGCATTTTTTAAATATGTTTAACTAAAAATAAATATGTATCCACTGCACGTGCTTTAAGTTTGTATTACTGTAAATTATAACTAAAAAATAAAAAAAATTAAAAAATTTTTAAAAAACTATTGCAAAAAATAAAAATATATATTAGAATTTATAAAAAGTGGAGCAAAGTGGTAGAAAGTGTCACAAAGTTGAAAAGAGGTGGAAAACGTTGCTAATAGGCGAATATGAACATTCTTTAGATGCTAAAGGCAGATTAATAATGCCAGCGAAACTAAGAATAGACATTGGAGAAAAGTTCATCGTAACCAAAGGGTTGGATGGATGTTTATTTGCGTTTTCACAAAAAGAATGGGAAAACTTTGAACAAAAATTAAAAACACTTCCACTTTCAGATAAGAATGCCAGAAATTTTGTAAGGTTTTTCTTATCAGGAGCAACTGAATGTGAAATAGATAAACAAGGAAGATTTCTAATACCAGCAAACCTAAGAACAGCTGCTAATTTAGACAAAGAAGCAGTAATAATTGGTGTTGGAACTAGACTTGAAATTTGGGATAAACAAACATGGCAAAAATGTGATGAAAATATTTCAGTTGATGAAATAGCAGAAAACATGACAATGCTTGGTATATAACTTTTTTACAAAAGTTTATATAAAAACAAAAGATAAATGCACAAAAGAATTTGAAAGAAACAAAAGATAAAAATCTAAAGATTAAAATATTAAAACACAAAAGATAAATGTACAAAAGATTTTTCAAAAGAAGAATATTTAAGAAACATAAGATATATGTACTAATGCATTAAAAAGAACACAAGACTTTTGTACAAAGATAATGGAACAACTTAAGATACTTATACAAAGGATTTTTAAAAAACTTAAGACATTATGCTAAAGATTTAAAAATCTACAAAAGACTTTTCTTGCAAGAGAAAACTTTTACAAATGAATAAAAACATAGAAAATAAATGCAGCTGGTATATTTGAAAAGAATTGCCAGCTGTTTAAACTTTAAATGCAAGAGGTGTTTAGTTTGGAATTTAAGCATTTACCAGTAATGTTAAATGAAGTAATTGATGGTTTAAGCATAAAACCAAATGGAGTTTATGTAGATGGAACTTTAGGTGGAGCAGGACATAGCAAAGAAATCTTAAAAAGATTATCTAAAGAAGGTCATTTAATTGGAATTGATAGAGATGAAGAAGCTTTACAAGCAGCAAAAGAAAATTTAAAAGAATTTGATAATGTAATGTATGTTCATGGAAATCATGATGATATTAAAAACATTTTACAAGAACTACAAATTGAAAAAGTAGATGGAATTTTGTTAGATTTAGGGGTATCATCATATCAGTTAGATGAAAGAAATAGAGGCTTTAGTTATCTGGGCGAAAATGCACTAGATATGAGAATGGATAAAACACAAAATATTGATGCAAAATTTGTCGTAAATACATATAAAGAAGATGAGTTAAGTAAAATCATTTATGAATATGGAGAAGAAAGATTTTCAAGACAGATTGCAAAAAATATTTGTTTATATAGAAAAAACAAAGAAATCGAGACAACTAAAGAATTGGTAGAAATAATAGAAAAATCAATACCAGCTTTCGCAAAAAAAGATGGACATCCAGCAAAAAGAACATTCCAAGCAATTAGAATAGAGGTAAACAATGAAATAAAACCATTATATAATACGGTAAAAGATTCAATTGATGTATTAGAGCAAGGTGGAAGATTAGCAATAATAACATTCCATTCATTAGAGGATAGAGCCGTAAAAAATGCATTTTTAGAAGCAAGTGGAAAATGTACTTGCCCAAGTGATTTACCATATTGTGTATGTGGGGCAAAAAAAGTAGGAAACATCATAACTAGAAAACCAATTGTTGCAAGCAATAAAGAACAAGAATATAATAGTAGATCAAAAAGTGCAAAATTGAGGATATTTGAAAAAATATAAAATTATAACTTTATAAGATTATTAAACTAAAGAATAGTAAGGAGGTGAAAACTTATGGCAAGAACAGGTTATCAATTTGAGACAAGTCCAAGAAAACTAGAACCATCGTATAATCCTAGAAAAAGAAATAGAATGCATATAGTTAAAGAAGCACAACCATCTAATAAAAAGCATTCATTAGACAACAAGAAAAAAGTAAAATTAACATTAGCAATAGTTGGAGTATTTGCGGTATTACTTACCATAAGTTATAGAAATTCCTTAATAAATGAAAAGTTTAATAAAGTACAATCACAGAAAAGACAATTATCAATGATACAAAAAGAAAATGAACAATTAAAGGTAAATATAGAAAATAGTTTAAATAATAATTACATAGAGCAACAAGCTAAAGAAAGATTAGGCATGAAAAAGCTTACAAATAAACAAACTGTATATATCACATTACCTAAGAAAGACTATGTTGAATCACCAGCAGAAAGAGTTTCGATTGATGAAGACGATAGTAAAAATTGGATAGAGAGCATATTTAGTGGTTTTGCTGATTAAAAAACATGTTTTATAGATATAAAATGTGTTTTTTTTTATTTGAAAAATAAATTGTTTTTATTATAAAAAGCAATTTTATGTTAATTGACATTTTCGACTTTTTTTGATAAAATGGAATTAGTTAAAATTGGAAGAGAGGGTGTAGAAATGGCAAAAAAGGTTAAATTTGGAATTGGTTTTGTTACAGGAAGACCAAATGTATGTAGAATAGTTAATAGTTATTATAATGATATGTTAGAACAAGTATCCAAATATAAAAAAGAAGTAGAATTAACTATTTTTATTTTGTTTGATACTTCTTATCAACAAGGAGAAAGAAAAGATTTTTATAATGTTTTGCCAGAAGTGTATAAAAAAATAAACATTCAATATATTACACCTGAAGATATTGGCGAAGAGAAAAAGAAATTAATAGCAAGAAAAAATATGAAGGAAAATGATATGGATTTTTTCTTTGGTCATGGACATGCTAAAGGAAGAAATACATTAATGTATTATGCTGTAAAAAATGGTATGGATTATTTATTGTTTTGGGATGACGATGAATATCCAGTAGCTGTTTTAGATGAAAATGGCAAGAAAAAATGGATAAAACAAAACAATATATTAAAACATCTAGAATTTATGGATGAAGAAAAAGCTGATGTTACAATAGGATATCATTGTGGCTATATTTCTCCTATTCCATACATTGATTATACAGATGATTTTCAAGAAAAAGATATGAAGGAATTTATTGAAGCAATAAGTAATGATATTATTTCTTGGGAATCAATTAGAGAAAAAATGAATAATAATAATGGTGTTACTTATGCCGATAAAGAACTAGTAAAGGGCGAAAAAGCTTATGAAATTGATAGTATTGGAGCAGGAAAATGGGTAGCTGGTTCAACTTTATGTTTAAATCTAAATCATGAAGATAAAATACCAGCATTTTATAATCCTCCATTAGCACGAGGAGAAGATACTTTCTTTTCAACTTTATTAGGAAATTCAAAAACAGTAAGAATACCAGTTTATCATTTTCATGATGGTTTCTTAAAATATACAGAAATAATGGAACGTAGATATCCAAAAAGTCTTAGAAAAATTAATGTTAGAGAAGAATGCGTAAAATCAAGATTTTTAAAAGCAACTATGGGCTGGATAAAATACAAACCATTGCTTTTATATATTACAGATAAAAAAGAGTATAATAAAAGAATAAAAGAAATGAAGAATAGTTTAGAAATAACTGTTCCAAAACTAAATAAAGTATTTGCAGATGACTGTTTTACTACATTGCTAGATGAATTAGAAATATATGATAAAAATGTTTTAAATCATTATGAAGAGTATAAAAGAACAAATAAAATATGGGAATCATTAAGGAAAATTATTTTTTAGAATATCGTTACTTTTAATTAAGCTAGTTTATGGGTATCCTATATAAAACCTAAATATATTTAAAAAGGAATGTAGTTTTTAATGAATAATTTAATTAGTGTTATTATTCCATCATTTAATAGAAAAGATTTAATTGATAGAGCAATAGAATCAATATTAAAACAAAATTATAAAGAGTTTGAAATTCTTATTATTGATGATGGCTCAACTGATGGAACTTATGAATATTTAAATGAAAAGTATATAAATAATAAAAATATAAAAATATATAAAAATGAAAAAAATTCAGGAGCAGGTTTTAGCAGAAAATCAGGATATAAAAAGTCTAATGGTAAATATATAATATTTATGGATGATGACGATTATTACACAAATTTTGATTTCTTTAATCATGCAATTACTACATTTGAAAAATATGAAGGTATCTCTATGGTTTCTTCAAGTTCGACTATAGAATATGTAAAAGAAAAAAGATTTGAAGAATCAAAAATGAATATAAAGGGACTGATTAATAAATCTGACTACTTATCTAAATTTCAACTAGAATATATGAAAAGTAATTCTACTTTTACAACTGTATTTAGCAAAGATGCATTAGAAAAAGCCAAATTTGACCAAATGGAAATGGTTAATGATTCATCAATATATTTACGTGCTTTACTTGCAGGTGATGCTTATATTTTAGATGAAATTAGTGGTATTTATAGAGTACACTCTAAAAATATTACTTTTAGTTTAAAAACAGATTTTATTATAGAAAATTTAATTGAAAAGAAAAAAGTATATGATGAAATAAAACAAAGAGAGCTTATAGAAAACCCAGATATATGGCTAAAAAATCAGATTTTATTAACAGCTAAATATTATGTTGAAAATAATAAAATAGAAGGTAAGGATTTTGAAAAACTAATCAATTGGTGTAAACAAAACTGTGGCAAAGTAGCAACAGAAATAGTTGATTGTTTAAAAAATTCTAGAAAAGAAAATAAAAAAAAGGTTTTTCTAATGGCATATGCTAGAAAAAATTTAGGAGACGACCTTTTTATACAAATGATTTTAAAGAGAAATCCTCAAAACGAATACTACATGAAAGTTAAAAACACTGGATTTTTGGAGTATTTTAAAAAATATAACAATTTACACGTGATTCAAGGTGATGATACAGATGAAGAATTAATCAAAAGTGATGTTAACGAATATGATGCTTACATTTATGTTGGTGGTTCAATATTTATGGAAGGCGGAAAAGTATATAATTTATCTGAAAAGTTTTTTAGATTTGTAAAAAAATGTAAGGAGGCTGGAAAGCCGTTTTGTTATGTAAGTTGTAATTATGGACCATATCAAACAGAAGAATATTTTAAATTATCACAAAAAACGTTTAAAGTAGCAACAGACATTTGCTTTAGGGATAAGTATTCTTATAATATGTTTAAAGATATTGAAACTGTAAGATATGCACCAGATTTTGCATTCACATATAAAATACCAAGTGATGATAAAATTAAAGAAAGTGTCGGTATTACAATTATTGATTTAAACATTAGAAAAGACTTAGCTGAAAAAGAAGATAAATATATAAAAATGTTGGTTAATAATATTAATAATTATCTGCAA
Organism: Clostridia bacterium; assembly: GCA_017434295.1. GTDB lineage: Bacteria > Bacillota > Clostridia > TANB77 > CAG-508 > CAG-269. The sequence goes on along the minus strand of JAFRFO010000089.1, from coordinate 2,135 downwards.
TCTGGTAAAAAAGTATATTTATATACTTTTTGTAGCCACGAATGTGATGAAAGAACACTAGAAATGATATTGCAGAATTTTAATAATAATCCAAATGTTATAGATGTACGTTATAATGGAGATTTAGATGAATTTATAAATACTTATAGCAAAATGGAATATATGATTTGTTCAAGATTTCATGCAATAATACTATCATTATTAGCTAAGCAAAATATACAAGTATTAACATATAGCAAAAAGATAGATAATGTAATTAAAGATTTAGAACTAAATTTACCAATTATGGATTTTAAAGAAATAGATTCAAATGTTTTATTTGATTTAAATGAATTTGGTAAAGTAGAAGATAAAAAACTAAGTAAAATAATTGAAAAATCAAAACAACAAGAACTAAAAATTAATTTATAATTAATGTTAATTTATTTATTAATATTTATGATTATAAAGATTTATATAATATAATAATTTAGAATAAAACAAAACACTTCTAATAAAATTATTAGAGGTGTTTTTATGATTCAAATAAAACTATCAAGTAAGAAAAAATTGAGAAATTCACTTTTTGTTGCTTTTATAATAATTATTTTATTAATAGTAAGAGTTGGAATAATACAACTAATACAAGGAAAAGACTTAAGTGAGCAAGCTTATGAACAGCAGACATTAGATAGAAGCATAAATCCCAAAAGGGGTACAATTTATGATGCAACTGGAAAGAATGTTTTAGCAGTAAGTAGTACAGTTGAAACAATTACTGTTAATCCAGTAAATATAGATAAAAAAGACAAAGAAAAGGTAGCTCAAGCTCTAGCAGATATTTTTGAACTAGATTATGAAAAAATGCTAAATAAAGTAAATAAAAGAAGTGCAATAGAAATAATAACAAAAAAAGTTGAGAAAGAGAAAAGTGATAAGCTTAGAGTTTGGATGCAAGAAAATAATATAGATAAGGGAATAAATATAGATGAAGATACAAAAAGATTTTATCCATATAGCAATGTAGCTTCACAAATTATAGGATTTTGTGGGAGTGATAACCAAGGACTAGATGGAATAGAAGCAATATATGAGGAGGAATTAAAAGGACAGAAGGGCGCAATTCAAAGACATGCTGATGCAAAAGGAGCAGAAATAGGAAACGAAGGGGAAAATTATGTGGCTGCAGTAAATGGAAATGATTTGGTACTTTCCATAGATTTAAATGTTCAATCAATGGCAGAGAAATATTTAAAAGAAGCATGTATCGACAATAAGTGTACAGATGGTGGAAACATAGTTATAATGAATCCTAAAACTGGGGATATTCTTGCTATGGCAACATATCCAAGTTACAATTTAAATGAACCTTATGAACCATATACAGATGAATTAAGAGAAGTATGGGATACATTGGAACAAGGAGAAAAAACAAAATATTTACAAGCAGTATGGAGAAATAAAGCAATAACAGATACTTATGAGCCAGGTTCTGTTTTTAAACTAATCACAGCATCTGCAGCTTTAGAAGAGGGAATAACAGATACAGATAACGCAGGAGAGTTTTGTTGTACTGGTGGAATAGAGGTCGCAGGTGTAAGAATTAAATGCTGGAGATATTATAGGCCACATGGTTCAGAAAGCTTGAGGCAAGCATTAATGAATTCTTGTAACCCAGTTTTTATAGGACTAGGCCAAAAAATAGGAGTTACTAAATATTATAGCTATTTACAAAAATTTGGACTATTAGATAAAACAGGAATAAATCTTCCTGGTGAGGCAAGAGGAATATTTCTAGCACAAGAAAAAGCGGGACCTGTTGAACTTGCGACAATTAGTTTTGGCCAAAGATTTGAAATTACACCAATTCAGCTTGTAACTGCGGTCTCTTCTATTGCAAATGGTGGAACAAAAATTAAACCAAGAATAGTTAAACAAATAATAGATGGAAAAACAGGTGAAGTAAGAGATATTCCAGTTGAAACAAAAGGTGAGGTTATTTCTAAAGAAACATCACAAAAAGTGTTAAGTATGATGGAATCTGTTGTAGCAGAAGGAACTGGTAAAAATGCAAAAGTTGCAGGATATAGAATAGGTGGAAAAACTGGAACTTCAGAAGATGGGGTAAATACAGGAAAATATGTAACTTCTTTTTG
>JAFRFO010000088.1 GCA_017434295.1 Clostridia bacterium | reverse complement strand
GGTGGCTACTTTAGGTGGCTACCTTATTTCAAGTTAAGGAGGGAATATGGCAGAATTTAATTCAATTCAAAAAAATAAATTAGCTCAAAAATTAAATCGAATTAATGTAAATACTGAAAAAGATATTTTAAATTTAAAAGTTTCAAAATTAAAAGAAATAAATGAAATAGAAGATATACAGAATTTAACATTAAAAGATGTAGAAATGATATGGCTTATGCAAGATGCAATTGGAAAAGATGGCTTATTAAAATTCTTTACAAATAGTGAATAATAAGGAGGGAACAAATTGGGACAAATAGCAGATACACGAAAACTCTATAAAGAGAAAATTGAGAGTATTGCAAAAACAGAAGAAAATTGGCTTTCTTTTTTAGATAGTTGTAGTTGGCATTTTAAATATAATTTTGTTAATAAAGTTTTAATTTATGCCCAGCGACCAGATGCAACAGCTTGTGGCGAAATGTATAATGACTGGAATAAAAAATGTCATAGATGGGTTAATAAAGATGCTAAAGGAATATTTGTATTATCAAAAGATGATAATAACCCATATCCTTTTAGATTAGTTTTTGATGTATCAGATACTCACAATAGTAGAGGTACAGAATACAAATTATGGAGTGTAAAACCTGAGTATGAAGAAAAGATAATTGAAACTTTAGAAACTACTTTTGGTGGAGAAAATACAAATAATGAACTGGCTGAAAACATTATAACAAATGCATATAATATGGTTACTGATAATATTCAAGATTATTTATCTAGCATTTATGATAATAAGAATGGAACATTGTTAGAGAATATATCAGATGATGAAATAAAAAATATAACAACATTGGTTACTTGGGCAAGTGTATCATATATGATGATGAAAAGATGTGGTATAAATGCTCGAGAACATATAGATATTCAACAATTTTCTTTAATAAAAGATTTTAATAATGATAAAATAATAACTGCATTAGGTACTGCAATAAGTGATATTGCTGAAATGGGGTTAAGAGAAATTGCAAAAACAGTAATAAATTTGCAAAAGCTAGAAAAAAATTTGAATTACACATTTGTAAAAAATAATGAACAAGAGTATTCTAAAAATAAAGAAGAAATCAAAGGAGGAATTGAATATGGAGAAAATAGAATACAACCAAATGGGGAACTATCAAATACCCAATTTAGTAATGGAGAAAGAGCAGATACCAAAGGGCAAATACGCGAGAATGAGGTTGAACTATCTAAAGAATCACAAGAAAGCAGAATACTTGATATTATTAATGGACAACAAACTGAACGAGGAATTAACTCAAATACAAGAGAAAACAACGAAAATGATAAATCAAATAGTGGAGAAAATGAAGAAAGAACAGAAGATAACAGAAGAAATGAAAGCTCAAGACCAAATGCTTTGGGTGGGAATGATGAACAACATTCAACAGATAGCAGAGGAGCAAGTAGTGAAAGAACTAATTTACAATTAGAAGAACAAAGTTTAACAGAAATATTAAAAACAGAAGATGAACAAAAGCAAATAATAGCAGAGGCAGAAAATGCTTCTG
>JAFRFO010000087.1 GCA_017434295.1 Clostridia bacterium | reverse complement strand
TGTGTTTTCAAAGCTATATATTCTTTCTTTTATTTCATTTGTAATATGAGGAATTACTTGAACTGTTTTTCCCAAATAATCTCCTCTTCTTTCTTTTTCAATTACTGATGAATATATTTTTCCCATTGTAACTGATGAATCGTGTGTTAGGTTTTCATCTATAAATCTTTCATAATGTCCTAAATCTAAGTCTGTTTCTGCTCCATCATCTGTTACAAATACTTCTCCATGTTCATATGGATACAATGTTCCTGGATCCACAATTATAGATGGGTCAAATTTTTGTATTGTTACTTTATAACCTCTGTTTTTTAAAAGTCTTCCTAGTGAAGCTGCTGTTATTCCTTTTCCTAATCCTGATACTACTCCACCTGTTACAAATATGTATTTTGTATTCATTTTTTCCTCCTATTTTGTTATATTATTTTCCAAAGAAAAAAAGATTAAAAAATTTGCCGATTATTGCGGTTTTTTTTAATCTTCTTTTATTGTAACAAACTTTTTATTTTTTTACAAGAGTTTTTTAAATAATAATCTTTTTTTGAGGATGTTTTTATGAAACTTTTTTACTTCTTAATTCTTCAGCATATTTTATTGTTACTTCGTTTACTTTTCCAGAAGATATTCTTGCTATTTCTTTTACTATTTCTTCTTCATTTAATAATTTTACATTTGTATTTGTTCTTTCTTCTACTACTTTTTTACTTATAAAGTAGTTATAATCAGCCATTGCGGCAATTGATGGTAAATGTGATATACAAAGCACTTGATGATTTTTAGATATATTATTTAGTTTTTCTGCTACCATATTTGCAGCATTTCCGCTAATTCCTGTATCTATTTCATCAAATATTAATACTGGCATTTTATCTGTGTCTGCTAATACTTTCTTAATAGCAAGCATTATTCTTGATATTTCCCCACCAGATGCTATTTTTGATAATTCTTTTTCATCTTCGCCTATATTTGTTGCTATATAAAATACTACTTCATCTTTTCCTGTTGAATAATATTCTTCTTTATTTGTTACATGTATATTTACTTTTGCATTTTTCATTTCTAAATCAATTAATTCTTTATTTATATTTTGACTTAGTTTTTTTGCATGTGTAGTTCTAATTTTGTTTATTTGTGTTCCTAATTCATCCATTTCTTTTTGTATTTGACTTTGCTCAGATTTTAATTTATTTATGTATTCATCTAAGTTCTCTATATGTTTTACTTCTTCTTCAATTTCATCTTTATATTCTAATATTTCTTTAATACTATTTCCATATTTTCTTTTTAAAGAAAATATTAAGTCTAGTCTTTCTTCTACTTCGTTTCTTTCTTCTTCATCAAAATACACATCTTCATTATAAGAGCTTAAATCTCTTGAAACTTCTTGCAATTCATAATATAAGCTTTTCAAATTGCTTGCAACTTTTTCGTACTTTTCATCTATATTTTCTATTTTTTCTAATGCTTTTATTGCTGTACTCAAACTATCTATACCGGCATCACTTATTACACTGTCTGCTTCATTTAAATTTTCTGTTATTTTTTCTGCATTTTGCATAATTTTGTGTTTTTCTTCTAATTCAAGTTCTTCATTTTCTTTTAGTTTAGCTTGTTCAATTTCTTCTATTTGATATTTTAATAAATCTAGTTTTCTTTCTTTTTCTTTGTCATCTCCATAATTTTGCTTTAGTTCTTGTTTTATTTCATTGTATCTATTATACTTTTCTAGATATTTGCTTTTTATGTTTTTTACTTCATCTCCAATAAACTCATCTAAGCATTTTAAATGAGTTTTATTATCTAACAATTCCTGATTTTTATTTTGTCCATGTATTTCGATAAAATTAGCCATAAAGTCTTTTAATTCATTAACTGTAACCATTCTGCCATTTATTTTACACATATTTTTACCAGTTGTATTTATTTCTCTTGAAATAATAATATTTCCATCTATTGAGTTTTCATTTTCTGGTTCATACATACATAATTCAATAAACGAATTTGTTTCTCCTTTACGAATCATTTCTTTAGAAAAACGACCCCCGGAGATAATTTCTAATGAGTCTATTATAAGCGTTTTACCTGCTCCTGTTTCTCCTGTTAATACGTTCAACCCCTTATTTAAATCAATGCTTATATCATCTATTATCCCAATATTTTTTATATGTAGTGTTGTTATCATAAAAATTACCTCCTAGAATTTTTGTTCGTTCTTATTATATATTGGAGGTTTTGATTTGTCAATAGTTTTTTGAAAATTTGTTTGGTTTTTTGTAGGAATAATTTTAAAATATTCCTACAATTTCTCCATTTTCGTCTATGTCAATATTCTCTGCTGCTGGAACTTTTGGGAGTCCTGGCATTGTCATAATATTTCCTGCTAGAACTACAACAAAGCCTGCGCCAGTTTTTAATATTACATCTCTAACATGCATATTAAATGGTTCTTTGCATTCAAGATTTTTTGGATCATCTGAGAATGAATACTGTGTTTTTGCAATACAAACTGGAAATTTTCCATAACCTATTTTTTCTATTATTTCAATATTTTTTAAAGCTTCTTCTGAATATTCTACTTCTTTTGCTCCATAAATTTTTGTGCATACTTTTTCTATTTTTGTTTTTATATCATCTTCTAAAGAATATGTATAGTTTAATGTGCTTGGCTTATTTGTTAATTCTACTAGTTTTTGGGCAATATCTGTTGCACCATTTCCACCTTTGCCCCAGCCTTCTACTACACTAAATTCTACACCTTTTTCTTCTATTTTTTGTTTTAAAAATTCTATTTCAGCTCGTGTATCTGTATTGTATTTATTTAATGCAACTACAACATTTAAGCCAAAATTGTCTTTTAAGTTTTCTATATGCTTGTATATGTTATTTAACCCTAATGCAATTGCTTCAACATTTTCTTTTTGTATTTCTTCTTTAGGTACTCCACCGTGATATTTTAACGCTTTTATTGTTGCAACTAATACAACTGCATCTGGCTTTAATCCTGTTTTTCTACATTTTATATCTAGGAATTTTTCTGCTCCTAAGTCTGCACCAAATCCAGCTTCTGTAACTGTATAATCTGCAAGTTTTAGTGCTGTTTTTGTTGCAATTATACTGTTACATCCATGTGCTATGTTTGCAAATGGACCTCCATGAATTATTGCTGGTGTATGTTCTAATGTTTGTACTAAATTTGGTTTTATTGCATCTTTTAAAAGAACAGCCATTGAACCTTCTGCTTTTAAATCTTTTACATATATAGGCTTGTCCTCTTCATTATATCCAACTAAGATTTTTGATAAATTTTCTTTTAAATCAAATATATCTTTTGATAAGCATACAACTGCCATTATTTCTGAAGCTACTGTAATGTCAAATCCGTCTTCTCTTGGAACTATTTTGCTTTCTCCAGATAGGCCTGTATTTACTTTTCTTAATTGTCTATCATTTAAATCTACACATCTTTTCCACACAACTTTTTTGAATTTCAATTCATTTCCAAAATAGATATGATTGTCTATAATTGCTGAAAGCAAGTTGTTTGCTGATGTCATTGCATGTATATCCCCTGTAAAATGAAGATTTATATCTTCCATTGGTGCAACTTGTACATATCCTCCACCTGTTGCTCCACCTTTAATTCCAAATACTGGTCCTAATGATGGCTCTCTTAATGCTAATATTGATTTTTTACCTATTTTTCTTAAACCATCAGCAACTGCTATTGATACTGTTGTTTTTCCTTCACCTAAAGGAGTTGGGCTAATAGCTGTAACTAAAATTAATTTTCCATTTTGTTTTGTTTCTATTTTTTTTGTTAAATCATTTGAAATCTTGGCTTTATATTTTCCATAAGGTTCTATATAATCCTCAATTTCTAATTCTTTTGCTATTTCTGCTATTTCATTTAGTTTTACACTTTTTGCTATTTCTATATCATTCATATTTTTACCTCTTTTCTATAAAAAATACAAAAAATTAAAAAATCAATCCCACTATTACTCCAATAATTGCTCCAACTACTACTTGCATTGGTGTGTGTCCCAATACTTCTACTAGTTTTTCTTGCACTTGCAAATTACTTAAACCAGGAGTTTCTACAATTTTATTAAGCAATCTTGCTTGTTTTCCTGCGGCTCTTCTAACTCCTGCAGCGTCATACATTACTACAAATGAAAAGATTAATGCTATGGCAAATAAAGGAGTATCCACTCCAAAGTCCTTTCCAATTAGTGTTGCTAATGCAACAGCTACTGCTGTATGTGAACTTGGCATCCCGCCTGCACCTAATAATCTTTTAAAATTTACTTTCTTTTCAACTATTACATCATATAAAAATTTAAATAATTGAATACCTAGCCATGTTAACACTGGTATCACTAAATATTTATTGTGTATTAAACTTTGATAATTTGTAAAGAATGACTCTTTCATCTTATTATAAATCCTTTCTGCAACTGTAAAAGATACAATTTTTTCGTTTAAAAAAATCAATCTATATACTTGATATTATTATGCAATATATCTATAAATAAAACATTATATACCTTTATTCAAAATCTTCCTCAGTTACTGTTCCATTTTGTTCTAAAAGTATAGTGATTTTCTTTTCTGCTTCTTGAAGCATTTTAGAACATTCTTTAGATAGTTTCATTCCATCTTCAAATTTTTTCATTGACTCATCTAAATTTAAGTTTCCTTTTTCTAATTCAGTAACTATTCCTTCTAAATCTTTTATATTTTCTTCAAAAGAATTTTCTTTCTCCATTTTTTATTCCTTTCAATTATATTTTTTACATTAAAAAGTTATAAAATATTTGCTCTTTTCTCCCCATCTACAAATCTTAAGTCTACAACATCCCCAGATTTTATGTCTTTACTAGATTTTACAACACTTCCATTAAATTGTGTTATAGAATATCCTCTAGTTAAAGTTTTAAGTGGGCTTAATGCATCAAGCTTTGCAACTAATTCAACATATTTTGTTTGTTCTTCTTTATGTTTTATCTTTATTGAACTTTCCATCTTTTTTAAGAATGTATCTAATTTTTGATATTCGTCATAGATAAATCTTTTTGGCTCTTTAAATACTCTACTTGACATGCATTTTTCATACTGAAGACGCATTAATTCTACTTTTTTTATTAGCGAATCTCTTAGTCTTTTTTGGCATAGTTCAAGCTTGTCCATAATATCTCTTATATTTGGAACAGCTAATTCAGCTGCCGCAGATGGTGTAGGTGCTCTTAAGTCTGCTACAAAGTCTGCAATAGTAAAATCAGTTTCATGCCCTACTGCAGATATAACAGGCAATTCTGAATTGTATATTGCATCTGCAACAACCTTTTCATTAAATGGCCACAAGTCTTCTAATGAACCTCCACCTCTAGCCAAGATTAATACATCAGCTAATTTATTTTCATTCATATATTCAATTGCTTTTGCAATTTTTTCAGCTGCGCCTTCTCCTTGTACAGGAACTGGGTAAATTCTTAGATTAACGTTTGGATTTCTTCTTGTTGATACATTTATTATATCTCTAACAACAGAACCAGTTTTAGAAGTTAAAACACCTATTTTTTTAGGCATTTCAGGTATTTGTTTTTTATGTGAACTATCAAAATATCCTTGTTTTTCAAGTTCTTGTTTTAACTTTTGAAATTGTTGATATAAATCTCCAACTCCATCTTCTTGCATTGCTTTAGTATATATTTGATATACTCCATCTCTTTCATATACAGATACAGTTCCAAATACTATTACTTTGCTTCCTTCTTTAGGTTCAAATAACAATTTTTCTGCATAACCTTTAAACATTACACATTTTATTAAGCTGTTTTCATCTTTTAAAGTGAAATACAAATGACCTGTGTAATGCTTTTTATAATTAGATATTTCGCCTTTTACCAATACATTGTTTAAGAATTCATCTGCAACAAATTTTTCTTTAACATATAAATTTAAATCAGTTACAGTCATTGGGTTTAATTCCATTTTATTACTCGCTTTCTTTTACAATACTTGCTAAAATTCCATTTACAAATTTTTTAGATGATTCTTCTCCATATTTTTTTGCAAGCTCAACTGCTTCATTTATTGCTACTTTGAATGGAATTTCTTTATATAATATCTCATAAATTGCAAGCCTTAATATTGATAAATCTACTTTAGAAATTCTTTCTAATTTCCAATCTTGCTTTAAATTCTTTTCTATTTTTTCATCAATTGATTTTTTATTTTTATCTATTCCAAAAATAATATCTTCTATATAATTAACTGCATTTTGACTTGTTATTTCATTAGCTTCTACATATAATTCTAATGCTTCTTTTAAGTCTGTTGCTTTTTGAATTTCTATGCTATAAACAAGCTTAAATGCAAATTCTCTCATGCTTGATCTATCCATAAGTTCTCCTTTTAAATCTTATCAATATAGCCTTTTATTTATTACATTTTATCAATAAAACTTCTTAACTTTTCTTTTACATCATCTTTATTTTTGTATATATAGTTTCCTATAAATCCGCATCCAAAAATTAAAATAATAGCTATAACAAAGCTTTGTAGACCTGTTATTAATAAAATTACAGCAATTACTACTCCAAGTATAATTCCTTTGTTTCTTCCCCAAAAATCTCTAAAATCGTCCATTTCAAATTCCTTATTTAATAATATTTAGGTTTTTAAAAGGATACCTATAAACCTTATGCTTTAGCATTTTTTCCTTCTGAATTAGCAACATCTTTAATTTTAATATTTACCTCTTTTACATCTAAATCTGTTGCATCTTTAACTTTTTGCATAATTTCTGTTTGTAAGTTTGCTGATAAGTCTTTAATTAATGCATTATCAGAAACATATAAATTTACATATACATTTACATTATTCTCTCTATCAAGTTCAATTCTTGTTGAAATATCCTTTGTGTCTGGATATCCTTTTACTACTGATGATACTAAGTTTTCTATAGTATCTTTAGAAATCATTAGTTTTCCTTTTTCATTTTGTAATAAAACTCCTTGTCTTTCTTTAATTTGCTCTTTTGATGTTTTATCAAAGAATATACATCTAATTGATAACAATATTAAAGCAATACATACTCCTAATATTACTTTTGAAGATGTTTCTCCTACTATCATTTTGTGTAAAAATTCTCCTACATTGTTTATATCTACCCATCCAAATATTAATGTGCACAATAATACAGCTATTATTAAAACTAAGTTTGAATATAGTATTAGAGTCATTTTTTCTAACATTTTCATATCTATCTCTCCTTTTTTGTTGGAAATCGGTCAGTTGGTTCCCAATATTATTTATCTTCTTTTTTTACGTTTGTATCTACACCTTGAACATGAACATTTACTTCTGTTACATCCATTCCAGTCATATTTTCTACTGCTGTTTTTACTCTATTTTGGATTTCAAATGCAATATCTGGAATTCTTGTACCATATTCAACAATGATGTTTACATCAATTTTAACTTTGTCTTCAGTTTTTTCAACTTTAATTCCTTTTGCCATATTTTTCTTTCCGCTTAATACTTCAGATATTCCTCCTGCAAATCCGCCTGCCATATTTGCTACACCAGATACTTCTGATACAGCTACTCCAGCAATTACAGCGATTACATCATTTGATATTTGTAATGTTTCTATACTTCCATCTGTAGTTGTTGTTAGTGCATTGTTTTCTATATCGTTTTGTGTTATTTCTGTATTTATTTCTATCACATTGTCTTCATTTTTTTCTTTGTTCTCGCTATCTTTTACTTTTGTAGTAGTTTTCTTTGTTTCATTATCCTTTGTATTTTTAGTTACTTTCTTTTCTTTTTCTTCACTCATTTTTTCCTCCTAACTGCATCAAAAAAAATTGATACACTTTTAACTTTTATAAGTATATCAATTTTTGTTTATTTTTACAACCTATTTTTGCAATTTCTTTTATTAATTTTTTTAATTTAAGTAGTAAATTAAATTATTAAAATCGCATCAATCCTTATAGATTACTTTAAAAACTATTCAAATACATCAAATTCATTTATTGCATTTCCACGTAAATAATCTTGTATACTCATTCTTTTAGCATTTTCGCCTTGAATTTCTAATACTTTTAATATTCCTTTTTTAGTTTTAATAAATATTCCATCTCTTGGGTCAGATATTAAAACTGTTCCATTTCTTATAATACTAATATTATCTTCATCATATCCAACTTCATCTGAATTTGAAACTTGTACTTTCCAAAACTTAATCTTCTTATTATTTAAAAATGTATATGCTCCCATAATTGGATTTAAACCACGTACTAAATTCTTTATCTCAACTGCTGTTTGATTATCCCAATCTATTTTTGACATTTCTTTATTTAACATTGGAGCCATTGTAAAGTCGTCTCCTTGTTTTTCTCTTGGAGCTGTGCCAGCTTCTATTTGTTTTAAAGTTTCAATTAATAATTTTGCACCTATTTTAGAAAGTCTATCCCATAATTCTCCTGTTGTTTCATCTTCTCCTATTGGAACTTTTTCTTTTAATATCATATCTCCTGTATCCATTCCAGCACCCATATACATTGTAGTTACACCTGTTTCTTTATCGCCATTTAAAACAGCCCATTGAATAGGTGCTGCCCCTCTATATTTTGGTAATAATGAACCATGAACATTGATACAACCTTTTGGTGGAATATCTAATATTTCTTGTGGTAATATTTTTCCATAAGCCACAACACATATTACATCTGGTTTTAATTCTTTAATTTCTTCAATAAATTCAGTATTTCCTCTTACTTTTTCAGGTTGCATAACTTTTATATTTTTTTCTATTGCAAACTCTTTTACAGGAGAAGCGACCATTTTCATGCCTCTTCCTTTTGGTTTATCAAGATTTGTTACAACAGCCAATATTTCATATTTAGCTTTATATAATGCTTCCAAACTATCTTTTGCAAAATCTGGTGTTCCCATAAATACTATTTTCATACTATTCTCCTTTTAAAATTGCCAAATGAACCCGGCCCAATGGCAATATTACCAAATGCCCGGTCCCATTGGCAATTATTAATTTTCATCTGGATTTACATATTCCATAGTTCCTGGAATCATTTTTTCCACAAATAATTCACCATTTAAGTGATCCACTTCATGCGCTATTGCTTGTGCAAATAACTCTTTTGCTTTAACTGTTACTCTATCGCCATTAATATCTGTATATTCTGCAGTTACTTCTGTTGGTCTTACTACTTTTGCAAATTTGTTTGGAAAGCTTAAGCAGCCTTCTTCCATTTCTTCTGCACCTTTGGTTTTAAGAATTACTGGATTTATCATAGCAACTGGACCATTATCATCATATATATCAATTACTATAACTTTTTTTAATATTCCAACTTGTACTGCTGCTAAACCAACACCATTATATTTGTGCATAGTTTCT
>JAFRFO010000086.1 GCA_017434295.1 Clostridia bacterium | reverse complement strand
TAAAGTAGATAATATTCCAAATTCAGCTATATAATAGAAAATTCAATTTTATTTCAATGTTTTGATATTATAATAAATATATATTAAAAATTAGGGATTAAGTATGAAAACATTTAAACTAATTTATATAATTATTAAAAAACATATTTAATCCCTAAAAAGAAAGGAAAGGTAAGAAATAATGGAAGAAACAAAAAATAAAAATTTTAAAAAAATAGTTTTAGGAATAGTTGTTTTAGCAGTTATAGTTGGAGTTGTTATATATTTTGTGATTGCTTTTAATAATACACAACAATCAAATAATCAAACTAATACATCAACAACAAACAATAGTAATACAGCAAGTTCAACAACAAGCCAGAATACAAGCTCAAGTAGTGTAGTAAGCACATCAAATTCTAAAATTCTAAATATTACAGCTGGTGGGAATTATGATTTATCAGGAGAATATGAAAGTGTAACAGTGAACACAAGTGAAGAAGTAACTCTTAATTTAAATGGAGTAGAAATTACAAATTCAAATGGTCCTGCAATAAATATTGAAAAATCTAAAAAAGTAACAATAGTACTTTCAGGAACAAATAAAGTTACAGCCACAACAACTGAAGATTTAGATGGTGCAATTTATTCAAAAGCAGACCTAGTATTTTCAGGAAATGGAAGCATAGAAGTAAAATCAAATTATGATGGTATAGTTTCAAAAGATACTTTGGTAATTAAAAATGGAACATATACAATTAATTCAGATGATGATGCAATTAAAGGAAAAGATAGTGTAGAAATAGAAGATGGTTCATTTACAATAAATGCAGGAGGAGATGGAATTAAAGCATCTAATGATGAAGATACTAGTTTAGGATATGTAACTATTAAAGGTGGAACATATAATATTACAGCTCAAAGTGATGGAGTTCAAGGTATAACAAAAGTTACAATAAGTGGAGGAACATTTAATATAACTTCAAGTGAAGGAATTGAGGGAACTTATATAAAAATTGAAGATGGAACAATAAATATTTCTGCATCAGATGATGGTATAAATGCTAGTCAAAAGTCTAATATAGGTACTCCAACTGTAGAAATAAATGGTGGAAATATTACAATAAAAATGGGACAAGGAGATACAGATGCAATAGATGCAAATGGTAATATATATATTAATGGAGGAACAATAAATATTACAGGCAACTCAGCATTTGACTATGATGGAACAGCCCAGAAAAATGGCGGAACAATAATTGTAAATGGTACTGAAATAAATACAATCACAAATCAAATGATGGGTGGAGGTATGAACGGTGGACGTCAAGGTGGTATGCAAATGAACGATATGCAAATGGCTCCAAATGGAGAAATGCCAAATGGCGGAGACATGCAAATGAATGGTATGAAAAGAAATAGATAAGTTTAAGATATTTCAAAGTATAATTAAAAAGTGAAAATAACAACCGTGTACTTAAAAGAAAAAATCAAAAAGGAGGTATCTATATTATGAAAGTATATCGTAGTGAATGGAAATATACATTAACAAATCAGGAGCTATCTCTATTAAAATCTAGATTATCCGAAGTAATGGAGATAGATCCTCATACCCCTCCTGGACGGAAGATATTTAATACATTCATTATATTTTGATGATTATAAAGACACATCTATTTATACAACAAATTCTGGACTATCAGAAAGATTTAAATGGAGAATAAGATATTACGGAGAAGACTTAAACTACATTAAACTAGAAAAGAAAGAAAAGCTAGAGGGTAGATGCCATAAAAAATCATGTAATATAACCTTAGATGAATATAACCAAATTGTAACAGGAGATGTAGCAGATTTACTATTTTGTACAGAAAAGAAATTAATAAAAGAATTAGCTGTAGATATGTTAATTCATAATTATAAGCCAAAAGTTATAATAGATTATGAAAGAGTGGCTTATGTAGAAGAAATTACTAATGTTAGAATAACATTTGATATGAAAATTTCAGCTTCATATGAATTAGAAAACTTTTTAAATGGCGATTATCAAAGTTTTTACATTTTACCAAGTGGATTAAATGTTTTAGAAGTTAAATTTGATAGTATTTTACCATCACATATTAGAAACATTGTAGAATCATATAGTTTTAACCAAGGGTCTTTTTCTAAATATTATTATGGTAGGAAGATATTGGATTCTTATATGAGGTAGGTTGAATAATATTTGGCCAATTTCGTTGTTGGACTACATAAAAGAAAGGAAAAAAATTATGGAAATATTTGAAAATATTATTAAATCATATGCTAATGAAAGCATAACAACAAGTACAATATTAGCTGTACTTATAATGGTTGCAATACTTGCAATATACGAATTTTTTGTATATAGAATGGTATCACATAGATCTTTTTACAACAAATCTTTTAATATTACAACAGCAATTTTGCCATTCTTTATAGCAACAATAATACTATGTTTACAATCAAACTTAGTAATTACATTAGGTACAATAGGAGCTTTAGCGATTATAAGATTTAGGACATCTGTAAAAGATCCTGTTGATATGTTATACTTACTATGGAGTGTATTTATTGGAATTATTTGTGGATGTCAATTATTTGAAGTAGGAGTTCTAACATCAGTATTTGTTACAATTGTACTAATAGTTTTAGAACATGTAAACTTTGGACGTAAATCATTTGTTTTAATTGTAAGAAGCACAGATGACGCAGAATCATATTTGACAAGAATTTTTAAAGATAGAAAAATCAGCTATAAATTTAAATCAAGAAATTATACTTCAAAAGGGTTTGATTATGCAATAGAGCTTACATATAAAAATATTCAAGAATTGAATAATGAGTTATCTAAAAATGATATGATTAGTAAGTATTCTATTATTGAGTATGATGCAGACGATATTGTATAAATTGGAAAGACACAAATCTTTCCTAATTAAATAAAAGATAAAAAGGAAAGTATTATTATGAATAGAAAAAAAGTATTAATACCAGTAATTATCTTTACTGTAATAATTGTAATTTTAATAATTGTACTAAATCCTAGTAGCAAATATAACAAATTATCAATAAGCGAGAGTAATTGGAATAATATTAAACAAGCACGAATAGAAAATAAAGAATTAGTGTTAGAAGAAATAAGGTTTAATGACTATAAGTTAATTATAGATGAAAACAATAATACATTATACTATTCGTTAGTTCATGATAGCCAAAATAATTACAATCCAAATGTAAATTATAGTACAAATAATAAAAATGCAAAACTAGCTGTATTGGAAGATGAGATAACTTCTGAAAAAGTAAGAAGTAATCATCAATTTAAAATAATGATTTACGATGAAAGAGAATATCATATTTATAATTTGAAATTTACAGATTTACCAATACTAAATATAAGTTACAATAAAGATGATGAAATAAACGAAAACAATATTCCAATGGAAATATATTTATTTGATAATTTATCAAATATTCCAAATAAAATAACAATTTCTAGTGGTAAAGTAAAGATTAAAGATAATAATTATGTATTTTCACTACACATGCTTACACCAGGAAAGAATAAAAGAGATAACAAAATCTCAATTTTAAACATGAAACCTAATAGCGAATTTGTTTTATCAGAAGTAAATGAAATATCTGATTCTTCACAAAAACAAGAAGAAAAAGTAAATATAGAAAATAAAAAACATAGAGTAGAATTGTTTTTGAATAATGAATATCAAGGAGTGTATTCATTAAGCAATATTGATGAAAAAGCAAAAAATGTTATAAATTTTAATTAATATATTATAGTTTTTTAGCAATTAATAGTAGAATTTAAAAATTCTACTATTTTTTACTTTCAATTTTAATACAAATATTGTATAATACTAAAAGAAAAATTGAGTCAATTTAAAGAGGTAATATATGAAAAAGAAAATTATAATAAGTATTTTAACAGTTATTCTGTTATTATCACCAGTTTGTGTGTTTGCTGATAATAACGTTACTCTAAATTATAATAAAGATGAACAAAAAGTATTTGATAATATTCCGGAAATTGGATGTAAAGCAGCTTATATAGCAGAACCAAAAACTGGGAAAATAATATATGAAAAAAATGCGCATGAAAAGATGTACCCAGCAAGTACTACAAAGATTCTTACAGCATTAGTTGTTTTAGAAAAATGCAAACCAACAGATAAAGCAGTTGTTTCAAAAAATGCAATTGATTTAGTTCCTGATGGTTATTCAATTGCAAACTTAAAAGCAGGTGAAGAATTAACTATTTCCGATTTATTATATGCATTACTTATACCAAGTGCAAATGAAGCGGCTAATGTTTTAGCAGAACATGTAAGTGGAAGTATAGAAGCTTTTGCAGAAGCTTGCAATAATAGAGCAAAGGAGCTTGGATGTGAAAATTTGCATTTTGTAAATCCAAATGGAATTCATAATGATAATCATTATTGCACAGCATATGATTTATATTTAATTGCAAAAGAATGCCAAAAACATGACTTATTTAATGAAATAGTGAAAACAACAAGTTACACTTTACCAGCAACAAATATATATACAAAAAATGATAGAGTTATTAAAAATACAAATTATTTAATAATGCCTAGCTATTCTAGATATTATTATTCTTATTGTACAGGAATAAAAACTGGAACAACTACACCAGCTGGAGAATGCTTAGTTGCAAGTTGTTCACATGATAATATTGATTTAATTAGCGTAGTATTAGGTGGAGAAACAAACAGTAAAGGCTTAAGCGAAAGATTTTATGATACAAAGCAATTATTTGAATTTGTTTATGATAATTATCAACAAAAAGAAATAATTAATAAAAGTAGCGTTATAACAAATATAGATGTAAAACATGCAACTAAAGATACAGCTTCACTTGATGTTGTTGTAAATACAAGTATTTCTTCAATTGTACCAAATGATACACAAGTAGAAAAAATTGAAAGAACAATTAACTTAAATGATAATATTGTTGCACCTATTGAGCAAAACGAAGTATTAGGAAAAGTTACTTTTACGGTTGATGGTTTAAGTTATACAACAGACCTTGTAGCAAGTCATGCTGTTGAAAAATTACCATATTGGTTATATAATACTATTGCAGTTGCTGTAATGCTTATTATTTTAGTAATAATAATAAAAATTATAAAACGTTCTAGAAAACCAAGAAAAAGATACAAATAAAATTTTATTTAAACAAGGAGGAATTAAAATGAGTGAAAAAGTAATACCAAAAACATTACCAGGATTTATGGAATTATTACCAAATGAACAAATATTATTTAATGAAATGATGGATAAAATAAGAAAAGCATATGAAAGATTTGGCTTTTTACCTTTAGATACACCAATAATAGAGAATTCAGAAGTGTTATTAGCAAAAGCAGGTGGAGAAACAGAAAAACAAATATATAGATTTAATAAGGGAGAAAATGATTTATCTTTAAGATTTGATTTAACAGTTCCACTTTCTAAATATGTTGTAGAAAACTATAATGAGATAAATTTTCCTTTTAGAAGATATCAAATTGGAAAAGTTTATAGAGGGGAAAAACCACAAAAAGGAAGATATCGTGAGTTTTATCAATGTGATATAGATGTAATTGACAAAGATGAATTAAGTTTATTAAATGATGCTGAAATGCCAAGCATAATTTATTCAATATTTAAGGAATTAGGATTTGGAGATTTTACAATAAGCATAAACAATAGAAAAGTTTTAAATGGTTTATTTGAAGCTTTAGACCAAAAGGATAATTCAGTAGAAATACTAAGAATAATTGATAAAATTGATAAAATTGGAAAAGAAAATGTAATAAAAGAAATAGCTGAATTAGGTGTAGAACAATCAAAAATAGATGTAATAATGAACTTTATATCAATTACAGGAAGCATAGAAGAAACAATTCAAAAACTAAGAGACTTAAATATAGAAAATGATTTATTTAAAACTGGAGTAAATGAATTAGAAGAAGTTGGAAGAAATATTGCAACATTTGGAGTACCTAAAGAAAATTATAAAATAGATTTAACTATAGCAAGAGGGTTAGATTATTATACAGGTACAGTTTATGAAACATTTTTAAATGAGTATAGAAATTTAGGAAGTGTATGTTCAGGTGGTAGATATGAAAATCTAGCAGAATATTATACTGATCAAAAGCTACCAGGAGTTGGAATTTCGATAGGTTTAACAAGATTATTCTTCCAATTAACAGATAAAAAAATAATTGAAATAGGAAATAATTCAATTGCAAAAGTTTTAATAATTTCTATGGTAGACAGTTTTGAAAAAAGTATAGAAGTTGCAACAAAGTTGAGAAATTGTGGAATTAACACTCAAGTTTACACAAATAAAGACAAAATAAAGAAACAATTTAAATATGCAAATAGACTAAATATTCCTTATGTAATAGTAATTGGAGAAGATGAAATAAAAGAAAACAAAGTATCTTTAAAAAATATGGAATCAGGAGAACAAAAGATACTTGATATTGAAGATGCAATTAAGGAAATAAAATGAAAAAAATAAGTGTAATTTTTGGAATAATTTTATTAACTTTGTTATTTGTAATAGTTTTTTTAGTTGTAAAAAATAATGAAGATAAAAAAAGTATCGCAAATAATAATCTTTTAAATGGAAAATCATTAAACGAAGTGAATGAGAATAATCAAATAGAAAATGAAACGGAAAACTATACTATAACAGAATCAATTAGTAATCAAGAAAATAAAATAGAAGAAAACCAAAAAAAAGAAGGAAGTTTAAGCTCAATAGAAGATATTAATTTACATGATATAGATGGAAAAGAAACCAATTATATATTTACATATAATAATCGTGATTTTTCTGCAATTTACATAAAGGATAATTGGAGAATAATTGATTCATACTTAATTACTAATACACAAGATATGAAAATAATATGTGAAGCTTTAATAACTATACATCCAATACATGGAAGAGATAGAATATCATATAGAACCATACAGGATTTAGTTAAGGAATGGGAATTACACAATCTAGCATATGCTTTTTTATCTGAAGATAGTAAGTGGAAAAGTAATGCAAAGGATGTTGATTTAAATCCAGAAGATCAAGGGAAAAGCTTAGAAGATTTCTATAAGTCAAGAATTAATGAATAGGATTATAAAAAAACAGAAAAAAGAGAAAGGTAGCATATTCTTTAAATTTATGGAAATAAAAATCTTGCTACAAATTTTTCTTTATGTTATTATATTAATGGTGATAAAAATGTATATAATAGATTTTATAAAAAATTATGAAAAATATAATGTAAAAATGTATGTAGATATGGATGGAGTTATAGCTGATTATAATGTAGGGCAACCATATAATTATCATTTAAAAAGACCACTTTATTCAAATATTTCTAAACTAGAAGAAATTTCTAAAATGGAAAATATAGAAATGTTTGTATTGTCTGTAACTCGTATGGATGAAGGAATAGAAGAAAAAAACATTTGGCTAGATAAATATGCTCCATTTTTCAAAAAACAAAATAGAATAATACTATCTAGAGAAGGTAATGAATTTATGCCTTCGAGATTATTAAAGTCTAATTTCTTAAAAAGTGTGGACAGAGGGGATAATAGAATTATCGTTATAGATGATGATCCAGCTGTAATAAAACAGATTTCACAGGAAAATGAGGATGTAATTTTGTTAAAAGACACTGCTTTGGTGGATTAAGAACTATAAAAAATGTATAAAAAAGCAAAATATATTGTTTTAAAAAATCGCGCAGTGCTCAAACGGAGCAAAGCGAAGTGCGGTTGAAGAAGCCGACATACTAGCATTTTAAAATATGGAGGCTTCGACAGCAAGATTTTTAAAAAACAATATATTTTGCTTTATATTATTAGTGTCTAGATATTACTCAATTTCAATAATTTTCATATTATACTTATCTTCAAAAACTTTTTTCTTAGTAATATATTCTTTTGTTTTGAACCCTTTTACATCAATTACTTCATATGTTCCATCATTGTTAAAAACAATAAAATCCGGTTTATATTTTAAACCTGGTGCAAGAACAAATATAGGTTGTAAACAATAGCCTTTTATTAAATGAGATTGAAGCTTTAGTTTTAATTCACAATAATATTCAGCTTCTTTTTGGCTATCAAATGTATGGCCATCAATCGAAGTTTTATTTGCTCTGTATTTACTTTTTTTAATATTTTTAATGTTTTGATAATTGTTATAATCTTGAATACTCCAGTGTTCCATTTTTTAAGTTATCCTTTCATTTTTTAATATGTATAAATTATAATTATTTTTTAATTTTCTTGTTAAATATTATCATTAAAAATATTATTAGTCAAATATCTTACAAAACTTGACAAAAGTGGTATAATATAGTTAAATTTATGTAGAAAAAAATGTTATATTTGACATTTCTTATAAAATAATTTTTAAAGTATATGATATATTAGTTTATGTTAATAAAGGATAAAAGGAGATAATAGTTTTGAAAATCATATTTAATTAATTAAAATGGTATTCAAAATTAGGAAAAAATTATGAAATATAGCCAAGAGGAAGATTTGCCAAAGGCTTTAAGAAAAAAAAATAGAACAAGCAATTATCAATCAAATAATGATATTCCAAAAGCCTTAAAGAATAAAAGGACACATTCAAGTGATGACATACCAAGAGCTTTAAAAAATAAAAACACAAGAAATAGAGATTTAGATGATGATTATAGAAACGTAAATAGAAGAAATGCAACAAATAGTAGAAATAATGGTAAATCAAAAAAGAAAAAGAAGAAAAAAAGAAGTTTATTTAAACGAATTGTAATAATATTGTTATTAATTATTGCAATATTAGCCGGTGCATTATACTGGTTAATTCAAGATAAGTTAAGCAAAATCAATTATGTAGATATAAATAAAGATACACTTGATGTATCTAGTAATGTTGAAAAAGGTTACAGAAATATTGCGTTACTTGCAATAGATTCTAGAGATATAAATGACAATTCTGGTTCAAGAAGTGATGGAATAATAGTTTTAAGTATAAATGAAAAAACTAAGGAAATTTCTTTAATATCAGTATATCGTGATACATATTTACAAGTTGAAGGCCATGGCTTAACTAAAGTTACACATGCTTATGCTTATGGAGGACCAGAGCTTGCAATAAAAACCTTAAATCAAAATTTAGATTTAAACATTTCAGAATTTGTATCTGTAAACTTTGAATCTGTTGCAGCAGCAATTGATGCAATGGGGGGAATTGAAGTAGAAATTAAAAAATATGAAGTTGACGAAATGAATACATATATAGAAGAAACTGCTGAAATAACTGGAAGAAAACAAAACTTACTTCCAGGACCTGGAGTATATAATTTAGATGGTGTGCAAGCAACAACTTATGGAAGAATAAGAAAAGTTGGAAATGGTGATTATGAAAGAACAGAAAGAATGAGAACAGTTATAATGAAGGCATTTGAAAAAGCAAAATCATTAAATCCAATTGCTTTAAATAATTTGATTGATGAAATTCTTCCAAAAGTTCAAACAAATATAGATTCTGGAAGCATTGTGGGATTAGCACTTCAACTAGGTTCATATAAAATTACAGAAAATGTTGGTTGGCCTTATGATACAAAAGGAATTACTTTAGATGCTTGGTATGGAATACCTGTAACTCTTGAAACAAACGTAAAACAATTACATGTTGAATTATTTGATGATGAGGATTATGAAGTCCCACAAAGTGTTAAAGATATTAGTAAAAAGATTGTAAATAAAACAGGATATAACTCTAATTAGAAGAATATATTTTTCTAAAGATTATAAAAGAAGGGAAATTTTATGAAAAAAGTAATGTTTATCTCAAGTACTGGTGGACATTTTAGTGAATTATTACAATTAAAACCATTATTTGAAAAATATGATTATCATATAGTAACTGAAAAAGATGAAATGACAGCTAGTTTCAAAGACGAATATAAAGATAAAATATCTTATATGCTTTATGGAACAAGAGCACATATGTTTAAATATATCTTTCAGTTTTTAATAAATTGCTTTATTACAGTGTTTTTATTCATAAAAATAAGACCTAAATATATTATTACAACAGGAACTCATACAGCAGGACCAATGTGTGTTTTAGGAAAAATTTTTAGAAGAAAAATAATTTATATAGAAACCTTTGCAAATAGATATACAAAAACGGCCACAGGAAAGCTTATATATAAATTTGCTGATTTATTTATAGTTCAGTGGGAAGAATTGCTTAAAGTATATCCAAAAGCAGTGTTAGGGGGATCAATTTATTAATGGTTTTAGTATTGTTAGGAACTCAAAATAATAGTTTCCATAGATTATTAGAAGAAGTTCAAAAATGTATAGATAATAAAATAATAAATACTGAAGTAATTGTACAAGCAGGTTGCACAAAGTTTGAATCAGATAATATGAAAATATTTGGACTGATTCCTACAAAAGAATTAAATAATTATATACAAGATGCAGATTATATTATATGTCATGGAGGAGTAGGGTCAATTGTTACATCACTTAAGCTAAACAAAAAAATAATTGCAGTTCCAAGACAAAAAAAATATAACGAACATGTAAATGATCATCAAGTTCAAATAATAGAAACATTTGATGGACAGGGATTTATAAAAGGGATAAAAGATGTATCGGATTTGGAAGATGCAATAAAAACTATAAATACATTTGAACCACAGCATTTTGTTAGTAATACAAATAA
Organism: Clostridia bacterium; assembly: GCA_017434295.1. GTDB lineage: Bacteria > Bacillota > Clostridia > TANB77 > CAG-508 > CAG-269. The sequence continues at coordinate 30,589 of JAFRFO010000086.1, read as the reverse complement.
AATACTTAATATTGTAAGTGATTTTATTGATAATAATTAGATAATTGGTACTATCGTGATTAAAAATTATTATTTAATAGTACTAATGTGACATTAATAAACAGAGTATAAAATGATTAGGATGTGAAGTAATGAAAAAACTTTTATTTTAAGCTTATTCTTTAGATATAGGTGGAATAGAAACTGCATTAATTACATTATTAAATAAGTTACAAGAGTTAGGATATGATATTACTTTGGTTTTAGAAAAAAAACAAGGAATTTTTTTGAATGAATTAGATTCTAGAATAAAAGTTATAGAATATACACCAAATGATGATAAATTAATTTTTGTTAGAAAAATCAAGAATTTACTTAAAAGGATAGGTTTTACATTAAAGTATAAGAATAAATTTGACTTTGCAGCATCTTTTGCTACATATTCTTTAGTTGGTTCATTTGTTGCTAGAACAGCTTCAAAAAATTCAGCATTATGGATTCATACAAATTATTTAACATATTTTAATAATGATAAAAATAAAGTAAAAGAGTTTTTTAATATGTTAAACTATACTAAATTTAAACACCTAGTTTTTGTTTCGAAAAGAGCAAAAGAAGATTTTTTAAAAGTATTTCCAATTGAAAAAGATAAAGTTGAACATTGTAATAATCTAATAGATTATAAAAAAATCAACTATTTATCACATGATAAGATTGAATTAGAAAAAGAAAAAAATCTTCCTACTTTTTTAAATGTTGGAAGACATGAAGAATTATCTAAAAGATTAACAAGACTTATTCAGGTATCTAGTAGATTAAAAAAAGAAAACTTTAGTTTTAAGGTATTGCTTGTTGGAGATGGTGAAGATACTAAATTATATAAAGAATTGGTTGAAAAAGAAAACTTACAAAAAGAAATTATTTTTTTAGGAAGAAAACAAAATCCATATCCATATTTTAATATAGCAGATTGCGTGATTTTAACATCAGATTATGAAGGATATCCAGTTGTATTTTTAGAAAGTATGATATTAAACAAACCGATAATTACTACTAAAGTATCTGATTATGAAGAAATAGAAGGAAAATATGGATATACAACAGATAAAACAACTGAAGATATTTATGAAAAGATGAAATTATTCATTACAAAAGGATTTGAAATAAAAGAAAAATTTGATGCAGAGAGTTATAATAATGAAATAATAAAAAAAATAGAAAGCTTAGTTTAAAGAGGGTATAATATGCCAAAAGTAAGTGTTATAATACCTGTTTACAATACAGGAAAATATATAAAAAAAAGCCTTGATTCAGTAAAAAATCAAACAATGAAAGATTTAGAAATAATTATAGTAAATGATGGTTCAACAGATAATTCTGAAGATATTATTAATAATTGGATAAAAGAAAATACTGATATTGTTATACAATACTATAAAAAAGAAAATGGTGGATTATCAAGTGCTAGAAATTATGGAATTGATAAAGCTAATGGAAAATATATAATGCTTTTAGATTCTGATGATTATATAGACTCACAATTATTCAAAAATCTAGAACAATATATTGATGATGAAATAGATTTAATTAAATTTAAAATGATAAAAGTTAATAATAATGGAGAAGAAATAGAAAAATTATCAGGACCAGTTTTTGAAAAATGTACAGGTGAAGAAGCATTTGAAAAGCTTGTAGGAAATGACAATTTTTTAGAAGTTGCATGTATTTATTTGTATAGAAGAGATTTTTTTGTGGAAAATAAATTTACATATAATACAAAAAATAAATATCATGAGGACTTTGGACTAACTCCTCTTATTATTATTAATGCTAAAACTGTAGTATCAACTAATGTTTATGGCTATTATTATATGCAAACTGAAAATAGCATAATGAGAAATGAGGATTATAATAAAAATATACAAAAAGCAAAAGATGTTTTAGCACATTATGATAATATGATAGAGAAAATAAATGATTATAAAATCTTAGAAAAAACAAAAGATTTAGTAAAAAGATATTATACAAACACATTAATAATAAAAGCAGAAGAACTAAAAGCACCAGAAAAACAAGAATATTTAAAACAAGTAAAAGAAAGAAAAGTTTATAAAAATATAAAACCTATTAATCTTAAGCAAAGAATAAAGAGAATTATTTTAAAACATAATATAAATTTATATTTAAAAATGAGGTAATAATATGCCAAAAGTAAGTATTATAGTACCAGTTTATAATGTTGAAAAATATTTAGAAAAATGCCTAGATTCTTTAATAAATCAAACATTAGAGGATATAGAAGTAATAATTGTAAATGATGGTTCAACAGATAATTCTGAAAAAATAATAAAAAAATATATGGAAGCAAATCCTAATAAGTTTGTTTATTTAACAAAGGAAAATGGCGGATTATCAGATGCAAGAAACTTCGGTATTCCTTATGCAAAAGGGGAATATATTGCATTTTTGGATTCAGATGATTATGTAGAAGAAAACATGTATAAAGATATGTATGAATTAGCAATAAAAGATAATAGTGACATGGTTGAATGTGATTTTATTTGGGAATACCCAAATAAACAAAAAATAGATGTTGGAGAAATATATAATGGAAAGCATGAAATGGCTCAAAAAGTTAGGGTTGTTGCATGGAATAAACTAATAAAAAAAGAAATTTTAGAAAAAGCAAAAATTGAATTTCCTAAAGGTTATAGATATGAAGATTTGGAATTTACATACAAATTAATACCGTATTTAGAAAAAGTATCGTTTTTAAAGAAACCATGTGTACATTATATTCAAAGAAGTAATTCTATTTCAAATACACAAAATGAAAGAACAAAAGAAATCTTTGATATATTAGATCATATTGTATCTTTTTATAAAGAAAAAGGTATTTATAAAGAATATGAAACAGAACTTGAATATACTTATGCAAGAATAATACTATGTAGTTCATTACTAAGAATATGCAAGATAAAAGATAAACAAGTAAGAAAAAAATTATTATATTTAACATGGAATAATCTAAATAATAAATTTCCAAATTGGAAGAAAAATAAAATCTTAAATCAAGAAAAAAACAAAAAGAATATGTATATGAAAACAGTTAATAAAACAACATATAAAATTTATACAAAATTATTTAGTATTTAAAGAAATTATTGAAAAAATAAATTTTTAGTTGTAAAAAATATGCAAACTATATAAACAATTAGTTTTAATATAAACGAGGAATCAAAATGGAACAAGATAATAAAACAAAAAAGATAAAATTTAATCCAGAAACATTACTATGTATTTTTATAGTATTATGCCCAATATTAGACATGGCAAGCTTTATATTTAGAAACTCGCTTAATACAAGCCTTTCGCCATCAACTTTTATTAGACCAATAATACCTATTATTATAATGGGGTATTTGTTTTTTAAAAATGATAAAAAGTTTAAAATTAAATCAATAATAATAGGAACAATTTTTATTGCTTATGGCATAATACATATATATTGTTTTAATAAAATTCGAACTTTAAGTAGTTATAGTAATGCAACACATGAGATGCAGTATTTAGTTAATTATTCTTTTATGATTCTTAATTTGTTCTTATTTATATATTTCTTTAAAGGTGAAAATACTGAAAAACTAAGAAAATCAGTTTTTATAGCTGCATCTATATATATTGTTTCCATTTTTATTGCAATAATAACTAAAACCTCTTCTGCAACATACTTAGAAGAGCAGATAGGCTATAAAGGTTGGTTTGAATCTGGAAATAGTATATGCTCAATTTTATTATTATCTATGTTTTGTTTTTTACCATTGTTAAAAGATAAAAAATATAAAATTGGAGTAGGAATAATTACTATATTGATAGGAATTTTCTTAACAATGTATGTTGGGACAAGAGTAGGATTATTTGGTTTCATATTAGTATTTACATTATATATTGTTTCAGAGATAATACAAGAATTATTTAAAAGTAAAAAAATAAATAAGAAAGTAACAATAATAGGGATTATTGCAATAATTGCAATTGTTGGAGCAGTAACAATATTTGGCTCAACAACATTAAAAAGACGAAACGATTTAAAAGAAAAAGAGCAAACGATAATTGATAAAGAAAAAAATCAACAATCACATATTACAGGAGATTTATTAAATATTGCCAAAAAAATAGAAAATGGAACATTAGAAGAAGGTTACATGGATGAGGCTCAAAAACAATCCGTTATAGATTTGTATAACAAAGCAAATGAAATAAATTTAAAAAATACTGACCGAAGAATGCAACAATTAATATATAATATGGCTTTAGTAAAAAATCAAAAAAATCCATTGTTAATAATATTTGGAAATGGTTATGTATTAAACTTTTATGAATTAGTATTTGAAATGGAAGTACCAGCAATATTATTAAATTTTGGTGTATTTGGATTTGCACTATATTTAGGACCGTTTATTGCTATTTTCTTATATGCATTAATTAAAGAAATTAAAAATATTAAAAATATAGATGCCGAATTCGTTAGACTATTCTTAGGCTGTGGATTTGCATTTGCATTATCATTTTTATCAGGTTACACATTCTTTAATCAATCATCTGCATTAATAATTGTTGTAATATGCGCATTATTGTTTGATAAAACAAAGAACTTAAACAAGGAGAATTAAATGAAAAAAATATTATTTGGAATAACTAGTTTAACACTTGGTGGAGCAGAGAGAGTATTAGTAGACATTGCAAATAAATTATGTAATGAATATGATATTACAATTTTCACAATATATTCTGGTGGAGAGTTAGAAAAGCAGTTATCAGAAAAAGTAAAACTAAAATCATTATATAATAAACAGTATACTGAATTGCGGAAAATTTGAGAAAAAAATAATTCCATTAAAAGTATTATTAAATAAAAATGGAATTTATAAAAAATATATTAAAGCAGATTATGATGTTGAAATTGCCTTTCTTGAAGGACCGGTTACAAGATTAATAAGTTGTAAAAATAAAAAAACAAGAAAAATAGTATGGGTACATAATGATATTTCACTAGTGTTTGGAAATGGTTTAAAATCAAAAATAAAAAAATATATAGACAAAAAAATATATTCAAAATACGAAACTATTGTGTTTGTTAGTAAAGACAACATGAGAAAATTCAAACAAGTTTATAAAGAAATTAGAAATAAATATTTGGAACTAGTAAAAAAAGAAGTAATTTTTAATTATATAGATAAAGAAAAAGTATTAAATAAAGCAGAGGAACAGCCAGAAATAAGATTTGATTCTAACAATATTAATATTGTTACAGTAGCTAGGCTAGTACCACAAAAAGCAATTGATAGATTAATAAGAGTTCACAAGAGATTAATAGAAGAAAATATATCACATCAAATGTATGTAATTGGAGATGGACCAGAAAAAGAAAAATTACAAAAAATGATAGATGACAATAAAATAAACGATACATTTCATCTTTTAGGCAAAAAAGAAAATCCATATCCTTATATTAAAGAAGCTGATTATTTCTGCTTACTATCTAATTTTGAAGGATATCCAATGGTATTAGTAGAAGCAAAAATATTAAATAAATCAATTATTATAACGGATACAGCAGCTAGAGAAACAGTAGAAAATTATCCAAAAAGTACCATATTAGAAAATAACGAAGAAAGTATTTTTGAAGGATTAAAACAAATAATTCAAGACAATAAAAAGGTTGAAAATCAAGAAATAGAAGAAAAATATAATAATGATATTATTATAGAAAAAATTAAAAAATTATTAAATAATTAAGAAAGAATGGTTATAAATATGAAAATATCTGTATTGACACCAACATATAATAGAGCTAATCTTTTAAAAAATTTATACAATAGTTTAATAGAAAACTCAAATTATGGTATTAAAATTGAATGGTTAATTATGGATGATGGCTCAACTGATGATACGGAAGAAATAGTGAAAAAATTTGATAAAGTAAATAATTTAGATATTAATTATTATTATGAAGAAAATAGTGGAAAAATGACAGCAATTAATAATTTAGTAAAATTAGCAACTGGAGATTTAATAATTGAATGTGATTCAGATGATTTCTTTACAAAAGATGCATTTAAAATAATAGAAAATGTTTATGAGAAAAATAAACATAATCTAGATGGAATTTATGCTTTTTGCTTTTTAAAATATGATACAAATGGAAATAATATGGGAAATGAATTTAAGAATGAAAAAACTACAATGTTTGATTTGTATTTTAAAGAAGGCGAAACAGGAGAAAAGGCACTTGTATATTTAACAGATGTTAGAAAAAAATATAAATACAAATTAGAAAAAGATGAAAAATTTGTGACAGAAGCAAGATTACATCATGAAATGGATCTAAAATATAAAATAATTTGCGAAAATAAACCTATAATGATTTGCGAATATCAAAAAGATGGATATACAAATAATATTATAGAACAGTTTAAAAAGTATCCATATGGCTATTATGAATATTTTAAAGAGATATTTAAACATGGAATGAAAGGTGTTTTGTTTAATAAAAAAAAGTACGCATTAAAACATTTACTTTATTTTTGGTATTTAACTAAAATTAGAAAATTTTTTACTTAGCATATAATTTTATATATTTTTTTAATAATAATGATGCTATTTTATATAAAGTTTGTTTTTTTAATAAAAGATTTTTCGTAAAAAATAATTGAAAATATGCTATGTTTACTTGTAAAATATGTAGAATTATGATATATATTAAAGGTAATTATTACTAAGAGGAATATTATGAAGGAAAGAATTGGATTTGCAAGTTACCCTGATTTTTCAGGAAATAGCAAGGCTTTATTTGAAGATATGGTTAAAAACAACAGTAACTATGAATTAATATGGTTTTGCAAAGATAAAAAAAATGCCGAAAAATTAAATAATATTGGTATTAATGCTATTTGTGATAAAGATGAGGGATTTATTGAAGAATTTAATAAAACAAAAATAATAATTAATACTCATGATTATTATATGGATATAAAAAAGGATTATCAAGTATTCATAAATTTATGGCATGGATTAGGACCTAAAAAAATAGGAACTTTGGCTGATATAGAGCTTGACTGGATATATAAGTTTTCAATGAAGAATGATTACTTAATAGCTAATGGGGAATTAGGTAGAGTTATATTTCCTGCTATTTTTAATAAACCAATCGAATATGTAAAACAATTTTCTCAGCCAAGATATAAATGGTTATTTGAAAATAAAGGAAAAGAAAATTTACAAAAATTACTTAATATTGATGTAAAAAAATATAATAAAATATTAATGTATGCTCCCACATTTAAAAAAGGTATTGGAAGAGAAGATTCAAAATTTAATGAAAATAATATATTAAATTTAAACGAATATGATGAAAGTGTTTTAAATGATTATTTAGAAAAAAATAATATATTATTATTATTAAAATTACATCCTGTTGAAGAAAGTAATTTAAAAGTAATAGATTCAAATAATATAATAAAACTAAGTGATGAAATAATGCTAGATAGTTTCATTACAATAAATGAATTATTGGATGGAGTTGACTTATTAATTTCTGATTATTCTTCAATATATATAGATTATATTAATTTGGAAAGACCAGTACTTTTCTTAGATACTGATAAAACAGAATATGAAAAAAACAGAGGTATTATTTTTGATTCTCTAGATTTTTGGTGGATGGCGGGACCAAAAGTACATGATATTAATAGTTTTGTATATGAAGTAGATAAACTATTTAATGAGACAAGCTATTACAGAGAAGAAAGAAAAACATTTAATAAACTAGTAAATGGAACAATTGATAAAACAAATGAAAAATTAATTGATTTTATAAATAATATAAAATCTAAAGATAAGAAGATTGAAAATAATTATGGAATTTCACTATTAGAAAAAAAGAATGATTTATTAAGTGCTAAAATTAATGATATGCAAAAATTGTTAGATAAATACAAAAATGAAACAGTTATAAAACAAGAAGAAATTAATAATTATAGTAAAGAACTTGAATATGTAAAAAAAGAGTATGAAATAATTTATAAAGAATTAGAAAGTATTAAATATTCTAGAAGTTATAGAATAATTCAAAAGCTAAAAAAAATAAAGTCTAAAAATAAAAATATGGAGAGATAGTATGGAAAAGAAAATTCATTATTGTTGGTTTGGTGGAAAACCTTTACCAACAAGTGTAAAAAAATGTATAAAAACATGGAAAAAAATATTACCGGATTATGAAATAATTCAATGGAATGAAAAAAATTTCGATATAAATTCATGTAATTTCGTAAAGGAAGCTTATGAAAATAAAAAATGGGCTTTTGTAAGTGATTATGCAAGAATTTATGCTTTATATAATGAAGGAGGTATATATTTAGATACAGATGTAAAAATTCTTAAAGATATAGATGATATTAGAGAAAAAAATATGTTTATGGGGTATGAAGATAGTGGCTATTTTGGAACAGCAGTAATAGGCGTTAAGGAAAAACATAATAAATATATAAAAGAGATATTAGATTATTATGATAAACTAGAACATTTTTATATACAAAGTATCTACAATTATACCAATCCAATAATTATAACAAATATCATAAAAAAATATGAATGTAAAACATTAGAAAATGGAGTAAAACTATTTGATGGAAATATATATATATATCCTAGAGAATATTTTTATCCAATTAGCTATGATTATTCTGAAAAATTATATACTAAAAATACAAGAATGGTACATTTGTTTAAAGGAACATGGACAAGTAAGGGAGAAAAAAGAACAATTGGAATATATAGAAAATGTGGACCAAAGCTTGGAAAGTTTATTAATAAATCAATTGATAAAATAGGAAATATTAAAAACTCTATTAAATGGAATATACAGAATTTTGTGCATAAATGGGCAATAAAATATTCTATTTATGTTAATAGAAATAAGAGAGTAAATAAAATCAAGCAAGCTCTTTCTAAACAAAGTGAAAAATATGTTGCAATATGCCATCCAGAATGGATAGGAGTAAAAAATTCAACTAAATATACTTTTGGAGATAATATATTAGAAATTAGAGAACAGTATACAAAAAAAGAAGCATATATGATTTCTAAAGAAATAGTCAACGCAGGTAAAAAAATGGTTGTTTTTAATGCTTTTGCTAATGGATGGGAAAATATTATAACATCTTTAAAAGAAATAAAACCAGATATTATTGTAAAATTAATAATACATGGTGGTAATGCTTTATTATCTGAATGCTATGATTGGGAAGTTCATAATATAATGCTTAACTTATATGAAAGGGGACAAGTTGATGAACTTTGTTTTGTTAAGAAGAGTTTATATGAGTTTTATAAAGCAAAAGGTTATAATTCAAGTTTCTTAATGAATGATGTAATTATAGAAAATAAAGAACAATACATTCCAAAAAACAAAGATAATAAAGTTCTTAAAATTGGATTATACTCATCAGGAGATAGATGGGTAAAAAATACTTATAATCAAATAAGTGCTATAAGTTTATTTGAAGATGTTAAATTAGATTGCATACCAATTAATAGTAAGATTTCAACATTATGTAGAAGATATAAAGTTAATTTAACAGGCGAAGAAACAAATGTACCAAAAGAAGAAATATATAAAAGAATTGCAAATAATGATATAAATGTATATGTTACATTTACTGAATGTGCACCGCTAATTCCATTAGAAAGTTTAGAACTGGGAACAGTATGTATAACAGGAGATAATCATCATTATTTTACAGGAACTGAATTAGAAAAATATTTAGTTGTTACTAAAGAAGATGATATAATGGAAATATATAATAAAATAAAATATGATTTAGAAAACAGAGAAAAGATTTTAGAATTATATAAAGAATGGAAGAAAGAATATTCTAAAAAAGCAAAAGAAAGTGTTGAAAAATTCTTAAGCATTGAATAAAACGTAAATAATTACGAAAGGAAGTAAAAATGAAGAAGAAAAACATTAACACAAAGAAAATTAAAATTGAAAAAACAGATATTATTATTTTTCTAATAGTAGCTGTTGTATTTATTGTTGCTTTATTATCTTTTTTTCCAGGATTACTAACAAGTGATATTGTAGATCAAATTTCACAAGCTAAAGATAATTTATATAGAGATGCTCATCCTATTTTTCATTCATTTGTAATCGGAAACTTAGCTAAACTGGGCGGAATATGGGTACCAGAGTTATTTCAAATAATTACTTTCACATTTATATGGACTTATGCTTGTAAAAAAGTAAGAAAGTACAATGATACAACTAAAAATAAAGTATTTCAAATACTATTTACTATTGTTATATGTATTTTACCCTTAAATTTTATATACTCAATTGTATTATGGAAGGATATTTTGTATTCATATAGCATACTTGCTATTTTGGTATTTGTGTATATAGGAATTAAAGAAAAGTATAAATATTCTACATTTGAAATGATAATGATTTCCATTTCGGCAGCAGCTATAATGAAATTAAGACATAATGGAATGCCTATTGGATTATTTATGTTTTTATTATTATTTATATTAAATTTAAAAAACAATAAAAAACTAAAACAATCTTTGACACTAATTATTTCATTTATAACAATCTTGATACTAATGACTTTACCTAAGTGGATATGGGGAGACAAAACAAAAACGGCAAGTGTTGGGGGAGTATTAGACTCGACAAAAGTTTACTGTATGGGAGCATTACTAAATACAGATATTGAATTGGAACAAGAAGAAAAGGAATTTTTAAATACTATTTATAGTGTAGAAGATTGGAAAAAAGATTATGATGCATATAATGGTACACCAATACTATTTAGTTCAAAATATAATGAACAAATTCTAGGAACAGATGAAGGAAATAAAAAGTTTAACGATATATTTATGAAATACGCAACTAAAGATCCAATGACAATTGTAAAACATTTTATTAATGTAAATTCGATTTGGTGGAGTATTGAAGAAAAAGCACCAATGCATAGTATAATATTGAGTAATGGCTATTTGTCTGAATCTACAAATGGAGTATATGATAATTATCCAATTCTTGAAGATATGCATGAAAGATTATGGGATTATTCAATAGGAACTTTAGAAAATCATGGAATGTATGAGCTTATATATAGACCAGCAGTTGCAATAATTATTTCCATGATAGCAGTATTAATTGTATGGATAAAAACAAAAAATTATAGATATATATTCTTATTATTACCTATGTTATTAAATATAGGAACATATATTTTTCTGATATCATCACAAGATCAAAGATATTTTTATCCATGCTTTATGACAGAATATTTCACTATATTAGTACTTGCTGAAACCTTAATTAAACAAAAAAATATAAAATATTGCAAAAAAAATAATGAATTAAATAAAGAAAATCCAAAAACACTAGTAATAATTCCAGCTTATAATGAAGAAGCAGCAATAGAAAAGGTTGTAAATAGTGTGTATGAACAAAAAATAGAAAAATGTGATGTTATAGTTATTAATGATGGTTCTAAAGATAATACTTTAAAAAATGCATTAAAAACAAAAGCGATAGTTTTAGACGCTCCTAATAATTTGGGAATAGGAGGAGCAGTACAAACAGGATATAGGTATGCAAAAAATAACAATTACGACATAGCTATACAAATAGATGGTGATGGTCAACATGATCCTAGATATTTAAAGGATTTAATAGATGAAATAAACCAAGGAAATGATATGGTTATTGGTTCAAGATTTGTTAAAAAAACAAGCTATGATCAAACTGTATTTAGAATGTTAGGAATAAATCTTATTTCATATATAATTAAAAAAATGACAAAAGTTAAAATATATGATACTACTTCTGGATATAGAGCAGTAAATAAAAACATTATTGAAGAATTTGTTGAAGAATATCCATACGATTATCCTGAACCATGTACAAATATGAGTATAGTAAAAAAAGGTTATACTGTTAAGGAAATACCAGTTGAAATGAAACAAAGAGAAACAGGGGTATCATCTATATCTCCATTAAAATCAATTAGTTATATGTTTAAAGTAACACTATCAATATTATTAATGGGGTTAAAAAAATAGGAGGAAAGAAATGATATATAAATTTGCAATAATTTTTTCTATAATTTTAATATTATTTATAATAAACCTAGTAAAGAAAAATAAATTAGATGAAAAATATTCAATTTTATGGTTGTTTGCTAGTTTTGTGATACTTGTAGTATCTGTTTTCCCTGATATTATTACAATATTTGCTAATAAATTTAATGTATATTATCCACCTGCATTAATGTTTTTGTTTGCAATAATAATATTAGGCGCATATATTATTCATATATCAACAGTTTTAACAAAACAAAACAAAATGATTGTTAAATTAACACAAGAATTAGGGATATTAAAAGAAAAAATTGAAAAAAGTGAAAAAGAAAAAAGTGAAAAAGAAAAAAGGAAGGAATAAATATGCCAGAATTTAATAATCATACATTTGTTGTTTGTGCCTATAAAGAATCTAAATATTTAGAAGAATGTATAAAATCTTTAGAGAACCAAAGTGTAAAAAGCAATATAATAATTGCTACATCTACGCCAAATACTTTTATAAAAGAAATTGCTAAAAAACATAATTTAGAACTATTTATTAATGAAGGAGAAAGTGGAATAGGACAAGATTGGAATTTTGGTGTTAGCAAAGCTAAAACTAAATATGTTACTGTTGCACATCAAGATGATATATACAATACTAATTATTTAGAAGAAATAGTAAATGAAATAAACAAAAATAAAGATTTTATTATTGCATTTGGAGATTATAGAGAGATTAAAAATGGAGAAATAGTACCACTAACTAAAAACTTAAAAATAAAAAAATTTTTATTATCAAAACTAAAAAAAGATGGAAATAGTAAAAAAGCTAAAATGTTTGCATTAAAATTTGGTTCAGCAATATGCTGTCCATGTGTAACAATTAATACTCACATTACAGGAAAAAAACCATATAAAATAGACTTGAAATGTGATTTGGATTGGGATACTTGGTATGATTTTGCACAAAAGAATTATGCATTTCTATATATTAATAAAGAGATAATGTTGCATAGAATACATGAAGATTCAGAAACATCAAATTTAATTCAAAATAATGTTAGACTGGAAGAAGATTTTACAATGTTTAAAAAATTTTGGCCAACACCAATTGCTAAATTCTTAATGAAGTTTTATAAGAGTGCTGTAAAGACAAATAATGTATAAATAAATATATAAAGTATGAGGATAAATAATAAGTAATATATAATTATATAAAATAGGTATGAGGAAAAATAATGAATAAAGATATACAATTTAAAAAGAATTTTATTTGGAATATATTAGGAACAGGGATAAATGCATTTAATTCTTTATTTTTTATGATAGCAGTTACTAGAATAAATGGAATAGAAAATGCTGGAGTATTTACAATAGGTTATGCAACAGCATGTATAATATATGTTATAGGTATATATGCCGGAAGGATTTATCAAGTAACCGAACCAGATAAATCTATAACAAATAAAGAATACATAATTAATAGGATAATAACTGTTGCATTAATGAATATTTTAGTACTAGCATTTTGCTTAATAAGAAAATATGATGCTTATAAAACAATTATCTTCTTATTATTAACATTTTATAAATCCTTAGAAGCATTTAGTGAAGTAATATATGGTATTTTACAAAAGAATGAAAAATTAGAGATAGTTGGTAAATCATTGTTTATAAAATCAATAGTGTCTATTTGTGCATTTATAGTAGTTGATATTATATCTAAAAATGTTATTTTATCAATAATATCTGCTATAATTATTTGGATAATAATTATTATACTATTTGACTTAAAAAAATCTAAAACACATATTGATTATTCTAAAAAGGTAAACTGGAAAAATGTCTTAAAAATATTTAGATTTGGCTTTACTACATTTGCCATAGCATTTTTAGGATTATACATATTAAATGCTCCTAAATATTCTATAGATACATATTTAGGAAATGATATACAAACCATATTCTGAATAATTGTAATGCCAGCAACAGTTATAGGATTAGTTGCTCAATTTTTGATACATCCATTTTTAAATCAGATATTAAAAGTATATGAAGAAAGAAATCTAAAACAACTGAAAAAGATTATAATGAAATTGATATTAGCAATAGCTTGTATAGGAATTATATCATCAATTTTAGCCTATTTTATAGGCACACAGTTATTAGGACTAATATATGGAATTGACTTAAGCATGTATAAAATAGGATTATTAATCATTATAATATCATCAACATTATATACAATCGGTATAATATATTCTTCAGTCTTAACAACTGTTAGAGAAACATTTTCACAATTTATTATTTATGTAATAATATCAATATTTGCCTTAATTATTTCTGATATATTAACTAAAACATGGAATATAGATGGAGCTATATGGGCATATTTAGCAATAATGTCATTGCAATTTCTAATATATACTGTTTATACTAATTTAAAACTAAAAGTAATTTTTACGAGGGAGATAGAAAAATGAAAAAGGTAACATTAATAGTTCCAGTATATAATTCAGAAAAATTTATTGGCAAATGTATAGATAGTATTTTAAATCAAACATATTCAAATTATGAAATAATGATTGTAAATGACGGTTCAAATGATAAATCACAAGAAATAATAAATGATTATAAGAAAAAATATCCTAACAAAATAATAGCTATTGAACAAGATAATAAGGGAGTTGCAATAACAAGAAATGAAAGTATAAAAAAAGCAAATAGACAATATATAATGTTTATTGATAATGATGATTATATTGACAAAAACTATATTGAAACATTTATAAATGAAATTGAAGAAAATGATTATGATGTTGTAATAGGTGGATATAGAAGAATTAATGATAATCAAAAAATACTAAAACAAATGAAATTAGTAGATAAGCAATGGAATAAGTTTCTAATTATGGCACCATGGGCAAAAATATATAAAAAAGAATTTTTGATAAAGAATAATATTGAGTTTTTAAATGTAAATTTAGGAGAAGATGTTTACTTTAATCTAAAAGCATTGTTGGCTAGTGATAAAATAAAAATAATAGATTACATAGGATATAACTGGTTTTATAATACAACAAGTGTCTCTAATTCTAAGCAAAAAGATATTAGAAATTTGCAAGTTTATGAATTGCTTAATAGTTGTTATAAAATGCTAAAAGAAAGTGAATTATTAGACAAAAACTATGATTTAATAAAAACATACTTTACAAGGTATGCCGTTTGGTTATTAACTTTTTCTACAAAAAAATTACCATATAAAATAATAAGTGAAGAATATGATAAATTATTTAATTGGTTAGAAGAAAAATTTCCAGATTATAAGAAAAATAAAATGATTGGTTTTTTAAAACCAGATGGAGATATACTTAGTGTAAGAATCGTTACCAAAATGTTTATGATATTAAATAAAATGAAGTTAGGAAAAATTGCATTATGGTTTTATAGTAAAATATAAACTGAAAAATAGGAGTTTTTAAAAGATATAATTGCTTTTAAAAACTCTATTTTAGTGCTGTAAAAAATTGTTATAAAAAAAATGTCTAAAAATATTGTAAAATGGAAAAACAAATGATAAAATATAAATGGAAAACTTTAAATAGAAATACTTAAAGAAAAAAAGGGGGAATACAAGTGAAAAAAATAGTATCAGTAGCACTTATCTTGTTATTAATAACTAATATTATTTTTTCGTATAGTTATCAAGTAAAAGCGGAGAATACATCTAGTGGAGGAGGATTAACTGTAAGCTATAGATCTCATGTACAAGATGTGGGGTGGCAAGGTTATGTTAGCAATGGAAGTCTTTCAGGAACAACAAATCTAGCCTTAAGATTAGAAGGAATAAATATAAAATTAAACAATAATAATATTAATATAAAATATCAAGTACATATACAAAATATTGGGTGGCAAGACTGGAAAAGCAATGGACAAATGGCAGGAACAGAAGGCCAAAGTTTAAGGTTAGAAGCTATTAAAATTGTTTTAGAAAATACATCAGATTATTCTATAATGTATAGAACACATGTGCAAGACATAGGGTGGCAAGAATGGAGAAAAGATGGCGAAATCGCAGGAACAGAAGGTCAAAGTTTAAGATTAGAAGCAATTGAAATAAAACTTCAAAAGAATACACCGGATTTGCAATATAGTTCACATGTTCAAGATATAGGTTGGCAAAATTGGGTGGCAAGTGGAGAAACAGCAGGAACCGAAGGACAATCATTAAGAATGGAAGCAATAAAACTTAAATTAGAAGATGAAACAGCCTCACAACATATAAAATATCAAGTCCATATACAAAATATAGGATGGCAAGATTGGAAACAAGATGGCGAAATTGCTGGTACAACAGGGGAAAATAAGAGAATGGAAGCCATTAGAATTAAATTAGAAGGTGTTACAGGTTATAAAATCGAGTATAGAGCACATGTACAAGATATTGGTTGGCAAAATTGGGTTTCTAATGGAGAAACAGCAGGAACAGAAGGACAATGCTTAAGAGTAGAGGCAGTTCAAATTAGAATTGTAAAAAGTGGAAATGCATTATCAATAGATACAACTCGATATCCAGGATATAAAGAAAAAATACAACAATTAATGAATGCACATCCAAATTGGGAGTTTAATCTGTTATATACTGGTTTGACATTAGATCAAGCGGTAAGAGGAGAATATGCAGTACACTCAAGAAATTTAGTTCCATCAAGTTATTCAGGAGAATGGGTATGCAGTATATGTGGAACAAAATTATATGACAGTGGTTGGTATTGTGCATCAGAAAAAGCAATAGCATACTATATGGATTCAAGAAATTTCTTAGATGATACCAATGTATTTCAGTTCTTAGATTTAAATACATATTCATCTGATTCAGTATCATTAGATGGAATACAGTCAAAAGTAAATGGATCATTCTTACAAAACTATGCAAATGATATAAACAATGCATGTATTAATACAAGAGTAAATCCATACTATATAATTGCTAGATTGATACAAGAACAAGGATATTCAGGAACTACAATTGGAAAAGGAATGAATGGTGGAGATGGAAGAACATATTATAATCCATTCAATATTGGAGCTTCAGGCAATGGATATGATGCTATATATTCAAATGCATTAGCTACAGCAAAATCTTATGGATGGGACTCAATGCAAAAAGCCATAGAAGGTGGAATAAGCTTTTGTAAAAAGAACTGGTTAGAAAATTATCAAAATACATTATATCAAAACAAATTTGATATAGATTCAACTAATGGAACCTCACTATACACTCATCAATATATGCAAAACTTATTAGGTGCTTATAGTGAAGCAAGAACCCTTAGAAGTATGTATTCAAATACTAACAAAATAGACTCTAATTTTACATTTATTATTCCAGTATACGAAAGTGCAGGTTATAATGCATCACAGCCATCATATAATTCAGAAACTACACCAATAAATGTGAAAGTAGTTGCAAATGGAGGTTTAAACTTAAGAAGTGATGCCAATACTAGTTCCAGTGTTATAAGATTAGTTTCAAATGGCGAAATAATATTATCAATTCAAAGAGGAATCAACTCAAACTGGCAAAAAGTTGTATTAAATGATGGAACAGTTGGATTTATGTCAGGATCATATTTACAACAAGTATCAGATGTTATAAATTGTAATTATACAGCATATGTAAAAACAGCTGATGGAAGTGGTTGCTATGTTAGGGTTGGACCAACAACAAAGGTAGATAGAATAACAGCATTAGCCGATGGAACAAGTTTAACTGTTATAAACGAAGGATTATATAATAATATTGATGGCTATAATTGGGTTAGAGTAATGCTATCAGATGGAAGGCAAGCATTTATGCCATCTCAGTATCTTCGTAGGTAAAAATTAGAATTAAGAAGGATGGAAAAATGAAAAATAAAATTTTAAATATTTGGATTATTACTTTAATAGTTGTTTTATCAAATGTTACAAGTATATTTGCTAGTTATGCTGATTTAACAGATGAAGAAGCAGATAAACAAGCCCAAGAACAAATAAAAGAACAAGAAAAAGAACATAATTCAACAGATATAAAATCTTCTGATAATTATCTATCAGAACTTGAAATAGAAGGCTATACATTAACACCAGAGTTTGATAAACAAACATTAGAATATTCTATAAAAGAAGAAGTAAAATCTAATGAAATAAATATTAAAGCAAGTACAAGTAACAATAAAGCAAAAATAAATGGAAGTGGAAATATAAAAATCAATAAAGATAAAAACGAATATAGAATAGATGTAACAGCTGAAAATGGTTCAACAAGAACGTATATCATAAAACTAATAGTTGCTAATGATAACAGCAGTAATAATACAGACGAGAATAAGACTCTAATAGAATCAAATAAAATAGAAGAAACAAAAGAAGTAAATACTAACACAATAGAAACAGAAAATTCAAAAAAGGAAGAAATTGCAGAAAATAAAGAGTCAAATTCAAATGTGTTTATTATAATTGGAAGTATAATAGTTATTATTTTAGTATTACTATTTTTCATAATAGTAATACTAAAAGGAAAAACAAAAGGAAAACACTAAAATTCATAAAAAAAGTACAAGAAAAGCTTGTACTTTTTATTGTTTAATGATATGATAAAAAGGTAATAATTATATGTGTTAAAAATGAAAGGAAAGTCAAAAATGCAAAATAGCAAAGAGAAAAGAATAATTGTACAAGATGTTAGTAAAACTTTTAATATATATATGGACAAAGCTAATAGCTTAAAGGAAAAACTTCTATTTTGGAATAGAAATAAAAAAGAAAAAAGAATTGTATTAAAAGATATAAATTTAACAATTAATAATGGAGAAGCAGTTGCTTTAATAGGAGTAAATGGAAGCGGTAAATCAACATTATTAAAATTAATGACAAAAATTATTTATCCTAATAGTGGTAAAATAGAAACATATGGGAAATTAACATCTCTTTTAGAATTAGGGGCAGGTTTTCACCCGGATTTTTCAGGTAGAGAGAATATATATTTTAATGCATCAATTTTTGGCTTAACAAAAAAGCAAATAGATGATAGATTAAATGACATAATTGAATTTTCAGAATTAGGATCTTATATAGATAATCCTGTAAGAACGTATTCTTCTGGAATGTATATGAGATTAGCTTTTGCTGTTGCAATCAATGTTGATGCAGATATTTTACTTGTAGATGAAATATTAGCAGTTGGAGATCAACACTTTCAAGAAAAGTGTATATCAAAAATGAAAGAACTTAAAGAACAGGGGAAAACTATGGTTTTTGTTACACATAGCATGAATACAGTTAAGGAATTTTGTACAAGAACCATATGGTTAAGTAATGGAGTAATAAAAATGGATGGAAATCCAGAAGAAGTTATAGAAGAATATTTAAAGGAGACATTGTAATGAAAATTGCAAAAGATTTATATAATTATCGAGAATTATTAAAAACAAATATAAAAAAAGACGTTGGTGGAAAATATAAAAATTCATTTTTAGGAGTATTATGGTCATTTATAAATCCACTTTTACAAATAGCAGTATATGCTTTAGTTTTCCAAATAATATTAAGAAGTAATATAGAGAATTATGCAGTTTATTTGTGTTGTGCATTAATTCCATGGCAATATTTTTCAAGTGTTGTATTAAGAGGAGCAGCAGTTGTAATTGATAATGGGAATATATTAAAAAAAGTATATTTTCCAAGAGAGATACTACCTATATCATTAGTTACAAGTGAGGGAGTTAATTTTTTAATTTCAACAATAATAATATTAGGATTTGTTTTAATTAGTGGAATTGGACTATCTATAAATATACTATGGTTTATTGTTATACTTGCAATTCAATATATTTTATCACTAGGAATAGCATTTATAGTATCAAGTTTATCAGTTTATTTTAGAGATTTAATACATTTATTGGGGGTGTTTATGCAATTATTGTTTTATGCAACTCCAATAGTATATTCAATAAATGATGTACCAGCATCATTTCAATGGCTATTAAAACTAAATCCAATGTCATATTTAATTGAAGGATATAGAGCAATTTTTTATGAAAAAACAACACCAAATTTTGTAAGTTTAGGTATAGCATTAGTATTAGCTATAGCATTTTTTGGTATAGGATATGCTATATTTAGAAAATTAGAAAAAGGTTTTGCTGAACAATTATAAGAAAAATAGAAAGGGATATTATATAAAATGAATAAAAAAGTATTATATATTTTTACATTTATTATCATTTTAATATATATCATACAAAATTTTGCGTTGGCAAAGGATGCGAGCCTAAAAGATGAGGAAAGTGAAAATGATATTACTAATAAAGAAAACATTGTAGAAGTATCTTATAAAACACATGTACAAGATATAGGCTGGCAAGAATGGAAAGAAAACGGAGAATTATCTGGAACAGAAGGAGAAAGTAAAAGACTAGAAGGCATTTCCATAAAAATAAATAATTCAGACAGCATAAGAATAAAATATCAAACACACATACAAAATATAGGATGGCAAAATTGGAAATATGATGGTGAAATATCAGGAACAGAAGGAGAAAATAAAAGATTAGAAGGAATAAAGATAGAATTAGAAAATACAGAAAAGTATAGCATTGAGTATAGAGCGCATGTGCAAGATATTGGTTGGCAGGCATGGAAAAAAGATGGAGAAATGGCAGGAACAGAAGGACAAAGTCTTAGACTTGAAGCTATAGAAATAAAAATAATTGAAAGAAAAATCGGAATAACATATCAAACACATATACAAGATATAGGATGGCAAGAGTGGAAAAAAGACGGAGAACTATCAGGTACAGAAGGTCAAGGCAAAAGATTAGAAGCAATAAAAATACAATTAAATAGTTATCCGAATTTAAAAATAAAATATAAAGTACATGTACAAAATATAGGATGGCAAGACTGGAAACAAAATGGAGAAATGGCTGGAACCTCAGAAAGAAGTTTAAGGCTAGAAGCTATAGTAATGGAATTAGAAAAATCAAACGATTTTTCAATACAATATAGAGTATATGTTGAAAATATAGGTTGGCAAGATTGGAGAGATGAAGGACAAATTGCTGGTACAAGCGGGCAAAGCCTAAGACTTGAAGGAATACAAATAAGGGTTATAAAAAAGGTAAAAAAAGCTAGAATATGCATTGATACCCCAAAAGAGATACTTACAATCAACAGTCCCAAAAAACTAGAAATATCTGGGTGGAAAATGTCTAATGTTAGCAATGATGAACTACAAATCTTTATCGATGATAGCGAAAAAGCTATCAATAAAGATTTAATAAAATATAAAAAAAGACAAGATGTTATAGATCTAGTTAAAGAATATGGAAAAGAAATAGAAAATCCATTACCAGGTTTTTCCGTTTTAATAGAAACTAGTAAATTAGAAACTGGTAAACATACAGTTAAAATTTGTGATATTTCTGAAGGGGTTAGTATAGTAAAAACAAGTATTAGTTTTTTCGTTACTAAAGATATAGGAATTTCTTATAGTAGCCATGTAGAAGATTTTGGATGGCAAGATTTTGTTGATTCGGATGAATTATCAGGAACTATAGGAAAAGGCAAAAGAATTGAAGGAATAAAAATAAAATTAGCAAATGCAGAAAATATAAGTATAAAATATATGGCACATGTTCAGGATGTAGGATGGCAGGAATGGAAAGAAAATGGAGAAATTGCAGGAACAGAAGGAAGAAGCTTAAGATTAGAGGCTATAAGATTAAAACTAGAGGGAACAGAAGAATACTCAATATTATATAGAACTTACATACAGGATATAGGCTGGCAGAATTGGTGCTATGATGGAGAAATTGCAGGAACACAAGGATTAGCATATATACTAGAAGCAATAGAAATAAAAATAGTACCCAAAATACAAGATGCAAAAGCAAGAGTATGTATAGATATACCTAAAGATAAAATAAGCAATAAAGTTCATAATGTTAGTGGATGGATTATGACAAACAAAAAGGAAACAACACTTAAGGTACTAATAGATAATATAGAATTGAGTAATATACAAAGAAATTATCGACAAGATGTTATAAACTATGTAAAGGGATATGGAGATAATACAATATTTAATACAAATCCAGGATATTATATAACAATTGATTTCTCAAATTATTCAATAGGAAAACATACTATAACTGTTCAAGCTATATTTAATAATAAAATATTAGATAATCAAACCAAGAATTTTGAAGTAAGAAATGAAATTAGTTATTACTCAGGTTATTATGGTAGAACAGGACTGAAGGAAGTTGGAGATAAAAAAGGTTCCGATTTAGAATATTTTAAATATGGAAATGGACCAAATGTATTTTTTGCCACATTTGCAATACATGGATTCGAAGATTTATGGCCACACGATGGATATGAATTAGTTGAAATTGCTGAAAAATTTTATCAAACATTAATAAAAAATGAAGATTATGATTTATCTGATAAATGGACAATATATATTTTCCCAGCTATAAATGTAGATGGAGTAAAACATGGAAATACTAATAATGGACCAGGTAGAACAACTTTAAAAAGTAACGGTGAAAAAGGAGTAGATTTAAATCGATGTTGGTCTACAAACTTTCAAGCTAATTACTCAAATAGAAACTATACAGGAAGCGAACCATTTATGGCTTGTGAGGCAAGATATTTAAGGGATTTTATGATACAAAATAAGTCAAAGAATGGACAGACAGTTTTAGTGGATTTACATGGATGGACACAACAATTAATTGGAGATAGAGATATATGTTATTATTATGGAAAACAATTTCCTGAAAATGATGGTTCATCAATTGAAAGATATGGAACAGGATATTTAATTGGTTGGGCTAGAAATACCTTAGGAAATAATAATAAATCTGCAAAATCTGCCTTGATAGAATTACCTAATAATGAAGTAAAAGGACATCAAGATGTTGTCAATAATAAATTCTGTAATAGATATATTAATGCAACATTGGAAATGTTAAAAAATTTATAAAGTGGGTAAAGCAAAAAAATGAAGAAAAAGATATTGATATTTATGGTTGTTTTAACTTTAATTATTATATGTGTAATAATGGTGAAAGTTTTTGATAAAAACAACAATAAGGAAAATAATGAAATACAAGAAAACAATTATATAACAGTTGACAAAAACCAAATATCATATAAAGAAGATGTGACCATAGATGAATTAAAAAAAAGATTATGGATTAAATGCGAATAGCAATATATATGAAATTCAAACAGAATATGATGGTAGAAAAGTTTTATCTGTAAAAGCAGACTTAAAATTTAAAGTAGCATTTTGTAGTATGATAAAAAAAGAAATACCTAAATTTGAAGAATTAGATGAAATAATGTATAATAATTATCTACAAGAAAAAGGCATTTGGATTGAAAATGATAGTAGAGATAAAATTATTAATTTACTAAATAATAATGAAAAATTAAATTCTGAATATAAGGTAAATAGCGAAGGATATCTAATAATTGATAAAAAAAACAATCAATCTGAGTTAGATAAGACAGTTGAAAAGTCAATAAATAGTGATGCTCAAACTATATTAGTTGTATCAAGTTTATGTTATATTGTAGATGATGTAACAGGAGATATTTTAGACTATAATTTTGAAAAAATGGATAAATACCAAACATATGAATACTTTAATGATGATGACAAAAAAATAGTTTTTATTACAGAAAATAAAAATAATCAGATTTCAAGTGAGGAATTATTAGAAGATATTATAAATATACTATAATAACAAAATATTTTACAAAATATTTGAAAAAGTACAAGAAAAGCTTGTACTTTTTTAAATTTAATGATATTATACAATTGTTTTAAATAAGAAAAATGGTTAAAAATGTTTAAAAGAAAGAAGGAACAAATATGAAGATACTAATAACTGGAGCAAATGGAATGCTTGCAAAAGAAGTAAAAGAAAAATTTAGTGATGGAAACGAGCTAATATTAACAGATGTAGCAGAATTAGACATAACAAATAAAGAAGGAGTAATAGAATTCATAAAAGAAAAAACTCCAGAACTAATAATAAACTGTGCAGCATTTACAGCAGTAGATAAAGCAGAAGAATGCTTTGAATTAGCAGACAAAATAAATGGAGATGGACCAACAAATTTAGCAATAGCTGCAAAAGAAATTGGAGCAACACTTGTACATGTATCAACAGATTATGTATTTGGAGGGGATTTAGCATTAGATAAATATTATAAAGAAGATGATGCAAAGAATCCAGTAACTGCTTATGGAATAACAAAACTACATGGAGAAGAAGGAATTCAAAAAAATTTAGATAAATATTATATATTTAGAACAGCGTGGTTATATGGAGTTGGAGGAAATAACTTTGTAAAAACAATGACAAAATTATGCTCTACAAGAGATGAAATAAATGTAGTAGCAGACCAACATGGAAGCCCAACATTTACAAGAGACTTAACAGAAATTATATATCAAGCAGTAACCAAAAAAATACCATATGGTGTATATAATTCTACAAATGAAGGATTTACAACATGGTATGATTTCACCTTAGAAATATTAAAACAACAAGGAATAACATGTAAAGTAAATCCAGTAACAACAGAAGAATATATAGAAATGATGAAAATTACACAAGCTAAAAGACCTTATAATTCACAAATGTCAAAAGAAAAATTGAAACAAGCAGGAATAAACGTGCCAGAATGGAAAGATGCGTTAAGTAGATATTTAGTAGAACAAAAAGAATATGAAGAAAATGCAAAATAATAATTATTTAAATATCTAAAGTAATTAATGAAAATAAAAACATAATATGGGAGGATTATAAAATGAAAAGTAGAAAAGGAATAATTTTAGCAGGTGGAAGTGGAACAAGACTATATCCATTAACAATAGCAATATCAAAACAAATAATGCCAGTATATGATAAACCAATGATTTACTATCCATTATCTGTATTAATGGAAGCGTGCGTAAAAGAAGTATTAATAATATCAACACCAAGAGACATAGTAGTATTTAAAGAATTACTTGGAGATGGTTCACAATGGGGAATGAAATTTGAATATAAAGTTCAAGAAAAGCCAAATGGATTAGCAGAAGCATTTATAATAGGAGAAGAATTTATAGGTAATGACAATGTTGTAATGATATTGGGAGACAACATGTTTTATGGAGCACATTTACCAGAAATATTAAAAAGAGCAAATGAAAGAGAAGATGAATCTACAATATTTGGATACTATGTAAAAGATCCAAGAGCTTATGGAGTTGTTGAAATTAATAAGGATGGAAAAGCAGTATCAATAGAAGAAAAACCACAAGATCCAAAATCAAACTACGCAGTACCAGGATTATATTTCTATACAAATGATGTAGTAGAAATAGCAAAAACAATAAAACCATCTGCTAGAGGAGAACTAGAAATAACTTCTGTAAACGAAGAGTATATGAAAAAAGGAAAATTAGCAGTAGAAAAATTAGGTAGAGGAATGACATGGTTTGATACAGGAACACATGATGCATTATTAGAAACAGCAAGCTTTGTTCAAACTATTGAAAAAAGACAAGGAATGCAAGTATGTTGTCCAGAAGAAATTGCTTATAAAAATGGATGGATAACATCAGATGAGTTATTAGAATTATCTAAAAAATATATGAAAACAGATTATGGGCGTTATTTAAAAGACTTAGCAACTAATGCATTTGGAGAAGAGTAAATATTAATAAATCTTGGGGAATGAGGAGGAAGAATAATAAATGGGAAAGTTTAAAAGAATAGACACGAAAATTGAAGGAGTATGCGTAATAGAGCCAACAGTGTTTGGAGATAACAGAGGATATTTCATGGAAACATATAGCCAAGAAGAATTCAAAGAAATTGGTTTAGATTATAACTTTGTACAAGATAATCAATCAAAATCAAAAAAAGGAGTACTAAGAGGGTTACATTTTCAAAAAGAAAATACACAAGCAAAATTAGTTAGAGTAATAAAAGGTGAAGTATTTGATGTAGCAGTTGATTTAAGACCAGGAAGCGTTACTTATGGAAAATGGGAAGGAGTAGTCCTTTCAGAAGAAAATAAGAAAATGTTTATGATACCAAGAGGTTTTGCACATGGATTTTTAGTTTTATCTGATGAAGCTGAATTTACATATAAATGTGATGATATATACAATCATTCAGCAGAAGGCGGACTAAAATGGGATGATCCAGATGTTGCAATAGAATGGCCAATGGGAGATTTAAAACCAGAAGATTTATTAACATCAGAAAAAGATGCATTATGGCCTTCACTAAGCGAATTGAGAAATTCAAACTTATTTGAGAATTTATAATTGTATATTTAATTTGAAATTTATTTTGAATTAAATATACAAGAATTAATTAGAAAGAAGGAATTTAGAAATGAGTAAAAATATAATGGTAACAGGAGCTGCAGGATTTATAGGAGCAAATTTTGCAGAATACTTTGTAAACAAACATCCAGACTACAATGTAGTAGTAGTAGATAAACTAACATATGCAGGAAATATGGATAATTTAAAAAAAGTAATAGACAAAATTAAATTCGAACAAGCAGATATATGTGATTTTGAAAAAATGAAAGAAATATTTGATAAATATGATATAAATGGAGTAATACATTTTGCAGCAGAATCACACGTTGATAATAGCATTAAAAATCCATTTGTATTTACACAAACAAATGTAATAGGAACACATACATTACTTGAAACAGCAAAACAAAAATGGGGAGAAGGAAGCCCAAATAAATTTGTACATATTTCAACAGATGAAGTATATGGTTCACTTGGAGAAGAAGGATATTTCACAGAAAAATCACCAATTAAACCAAGTAGTCCATATTCATCTTCAAAAGCAAGTTCAGATTTAATAGCTTTAGCATACAAAGAAACATATAAAATGAATGTAAACGTAACAAACTGTTCAAATAATTATGGACCATATCAACATAATGAAAAATTAATTCCACACATGATAAAACTAGCATTAAATGATGAAAAATTACCTGTTTATGGAGAAGGATTAAACATAAGAGATTGGCTATACGTAGAAGACCATTGCAAAGCAATAGATATGGTATTCCATAATGGAGTTGCAGGAGAAAGATATAACATAGGTGGACATAATGAAAGAAGAAACATAGACATAGTAAAACTTATATTACAAAGATTAGGAAAATCAGAAGATTTAATAGAACATGTAACAGATAGAAAAGGACATGACTACAGATATGCAATTGACCCAACAAAGATTAAAAATGAACTTGGTTGGTATCCAGAAACAAAATTTGAAGATGGAATAGTTAAAACAATAGATTGGTATTTAGCAAACCCAGAATGGCTAAAATAGTACCATTTTGGTAATGCAAATAGAAAGGTATAGAATATAAAATGAAAAGATTAATATTTAAATTATTAATAATTATAGTAAGTATAATTCTAATCTACTGTTTTACAAACCCAGTTCAAGCAGCATCAGACAATGCAAACTTATCAAATTTAGGATATACACCAGAAGATTTTAAAGGCTTTAAGCCAGATATAACAGAATATAACACAACAGTACCATATAGTATTAGAAAAATTCAAGTATATGCAAAAACACAAGATAGTGGAGCAACCTATGAAGTAAGTGGAAATACAAACTTAGAAGTAGGAAAAAATGTGATAACTGTTACAGTTACAGCATCAAATAAAACAACTAAAAAAATATATACAATGAATGTAACAAGAGAAGAAAATGAAATGCATATAGGGCTTAGCGATGAAGAAGCAGCAGCTCGAAAAGAAACGGAAAAGAAAAAGGCAGAAGAAGAGGCACAAAAAGCAAAACAAAAAGAAGAAAGAAAAGCAGCTTTCAGTATGACAAGATATAGTGAACCACATACTGAAACAGGATGGATAATAGTAGGAGTAGTACTATTTATAATGACAACAATTTTTGTAATAATGGTTGTTAAGGGAAAGAAAAATAAACAAAAAAGAGATTAATTTAATATATTTTTTTATATTTCATAAAATATAAAAGGGTGACTATTATGATAATAGATTTACATTGTGACACAATAGAAAAAGCCTTTGATAATAAACTAAAATTAGATAGTTCTGAATTATCCTTTAATACAATACATGCCAAACAAAACTTACCACATATTCAATGCTTAGCAACCTTTGTACACTCAAAATATGATAAAGAAAATAAAGGATTTAAAAGAGCAAATGAAATAATAGACAACTTTTATAAAATATATAACCAAGAAGAAATGTTTATAATAAAAACCAAGGAAGACCTACAAAGCAAAGAATTAAACAAAAAAATAGGTGTAATACTAACAATAGAAAATGGTACAGCTATTTCAGGAAAATATGCAACTGGAAAAACAATTTCTAGGAAATTAGAACATGATACTAAAATTTCGAACAATTTAGACAATATACAAAAACTATATAAAAAAGGCATACGAATGATGGGAATAGTCTGGAATGATGATAACGATTTAGGTTGTGGAGCATTAACTGCAAATGATACAGGACTAACAGAATTAGGAAAAAACTACATAAAAGAACTTGTAAAACAAAAAATAATAATAGACGTATCACATGCATCTAAAAAAACGTTTTGGGATACTTGCGAAATTATAAAAAATAAAAAAATATCTTTTAATAAATCGGAAATAGTAGATAATAAAACAAAAAAATCTAATAATACAAAACATATAGAATATCCAATAATTGCATCTCATTCTTGCGTACAAAAGCTATGTAATCATCCAAGGAATTTAGACGATGAGCAAATAAAACAAATTGCCAAAACAGGTGGAGTAATAGGGATATGTTTTTGTAATATATTTTTAACACAAAACAAAACAGCAACAGTAAAAGACATAGTAAACCATATAGACTATATAGCAAATTTAGTAGGAATAGACTATATATCATTTGGAAGTGACTTTGATGGATTAGAAAAAGAACATATAATGCAAGATATAAAGGGAGTAAATGATTATGCTTTAATTATAGAAGAATTGAAACAAAGAGGGTATACACAAGAAGATATTGAAAAAATATGTTATAAAAATTTTATAAGAGTAGCTGAAAAAATGCTATGATGTGACTTTGGTACCATGTTAAATTGAAAATAATATAAAAATTCTTATTTGTACCTAGATTCAATGGCCATAATGAATAAAAATCACCACTTTTTAAAATACTAAATAAAAAGTATAAATTATACTTCTATTAAGAGTTTAAAAGAAAGTGGTGATTTTTTATGTATAATTTTAGAACAGACCTAGCAAACGAAAGAAGAGACATCTACAAAAAAGCAAACAATATAGAAAGTAAGGTAGATGGAATAGAAAGCGAAGAACAAGCAGTAGATGACAATCTAAAAATAGAAAGAGTATTTGTTACAAACGAAAATGGAGAAAAAGCGGTAGGAAAGCCAAAAGGAATATATGTAACAATAGATATAAAAAATCTAAAAATAGCAAGAGAAGAAGAAATACAAAAAGCATCAGATGTATTAACAAGCGAATTAGCAAAAATATTAGACAAACACATAACAAGAAAAGATGAAGTATTAATAGTTGGGTTAGGAAATATTTATGTAACACCAGATAGTTTAGGTCCAAAAGTAATAAACGAAATAGATATAACAAGACATATAATAAAATATATGCCAGAAGTGTTAGATGAAAACACAAGAAATGTATGTGGAATAGCACCAGGAGTATTAGGTACAACAGGAATGGAAACATTAGAGATAGTGAAAGGAATAGTAGAAAACGTAAAGCCAAAACTAGTAATAGTAATAGACAGTCTAGCATCAAGAAGTATAGAAAGAATAAGCTCAAGTCTACAAATATCAGATACAGGAATAGTTCCAGGAGCGGGAGTTGGAAATACAAGAGCAGAATTAAGCATAAATACTTTAGGAATTCCAGTAATAGCATTAGGAATTCCAACAGTTGTAGAACTTGCAACATTAGTTTCAGACGGAATAGATATATTTATAGATAGATTACAAGACAAAGCACAGTCAAATGAATACTTAAACAAACTTCAACAACAAGATAAATATGAAGAAGTAAAAGATGCCTTAAATGTAGGAGAATATAACATGATAGTTACCCCTAAAGAAATAGATGATTTAATAGAAAACATGAAAGATATAGTAGCCAGAGGAATAAATCAAACAATATCTTAAAAAAACGGTCAATTTAAACCCGGAACCAATTGACCGTTAAACTGACTGATTTGAAATAATCATCTTGACAAAATTCGCACTTACTGATAATATAGAATTGCCAAAAATTATCTAGGGGGAAAAAATGAAAATATATCCTAAGGTTATATTCAATAGCGTATCAGAAATATCTGTGGAATTTT
>JAFRFO010000085.1 GCA_017434295.1 Clostridia bacterium | reverse complement strand
TGTCTACAAGAAAAGGAAAATTTGTAAAAATTAAAGATTTATTAGATGATACAATAGAAGAAGCTAAAAAAATTATAGAAGAAAAGAATCCAAACCTAGAAGACAAAGAAGAAGTTTCAAAAAGAGTTGGTGTTGGAGCTGTTTTATTTAACAATTTAGCAACAAACAGAAACAAAGACGAAATATTTGATATAAACGAAATGCTAAATTTCCAAGGGGAAACAGGTCCATATATTCAATATACTTATGTAAGAACACAAAGTATATTAAGAAAATTAGTTAAGTTACCAAGCTTCGAAAATGTATCTGTTAATTTAATAAATGATTTATATGCTATGAATTTAATTAAGTTAATTGCTAACTTTGAAGATATGTTAGTTCAAGTAACACAAAAAGAAGAGCCTTCAATTTTAGCAAAATATTTAATTGATTTAGCTAAGGCATTTAGTGTGTTTTATAACGAAGACCAAATTATAGGAGGCCCACAAGAGCTACAAGATTCTAGAGTTTATTTAACTATGTGTGTTGGCAATACTTTAAAAGTTGGGGCTGAGCTTCTTGGTATGGAAATGCCAGAAAAAATGTAGGAGAAAAGAATGAAAATAAATATACTTAGAGGAGTATTAATTGTACTTTTAATTTGTACCTTTTGGCTAATTTTTGGCTTTAGTAGTCAAGATGCTCCAAAGTCTAGTAGCATTAGCAAAGAGGTTACTAAAAATATTGTTAATACTTTTCACAAGAAGGATAGTGAAAAAAGTAAAACACAGAGGATAAAACAACTAGAACCTGTAATTAGAAAGTGTGCACATTTTTCTATTTACATGGTTGTTGGAGTTTTACTTATTTGTTTATTTAATACTTATAATTTAGATAATAAGAAAAAGATACTTATTTGTATTACAATTGGAATTGTGTATGCATGTTCTGATGAAATTCATCAGATGTTTGTTAATCGGAAGAAGCGGTGAAGTTAGAGATGTACTTATAGATACTTCTGGAGTGATTGTTGGAATTGGCTTAGTTTACCTATTTAGAAGGATTTGGAATAAATTCCATAAAAAAACTTCAGAAAATTTGACAAAAATCTTGCATTAATTTTTTTATAGAGTTATAATACAAGTGGTGTTTGTCGCACCACTTATTATTATTGATTAAGGAGAAAAATCTTTGAAAAAAATTAAGAAATACAGAAATGTAGTATTAAGACTTTTGGATGTTCTAATTATTGCATTTGCTTACATTGTAGCAAAAGTAATAGTTATTCAAGTAAATGACACATCAAAGCAAATAATATTATATACTATTTTAGTATCTATTGTTATTTACTCTTCAATGCTACATATCTTTAAAACATATAAAAATATAACTAGATATGAAAATGGAAATGATTATTTAGTATATGTATTAGCTTGTTTAATATCATATATTTTAGTAACAGCTTTAGGATTAGTATTTCCAACAATATTTGCACCATTAAGAATTACAACAGTTGCAGCTTTAATTATAATTACTGGTATTATTGGATATAGAGTTATGCTTAGACTTATTTTAAGCCAAGGGCATAATAAAATTGGTCACAGCAATTATCAAAAAAAGAATGTTTTAATAATTGGTGCTGGAGATGCAACAAGAATTTTATTAGACACTTTAAAAAAATTCATGAATGATACATATAATGTGGTAGGTTTAATAGATGACAATACTTATAAAGTTAATTATGCAATTTCAGGAAAGCAAATATTAGGAACAAGATATGATATACCTAGAATTTGTCAACAAAAAAATATTGAATTAATATTATTTACAATATCTAATATAGAAAGTAATCAAAGAAAACAAATTTTGAATATTTGCCAAGAAACTGGATGTAAGGTAAGAATTTTACCAGGAACTAAAGATTTAATAAAAAGCAAAAACTTAATGGAAAACTTTAGAGATGTTGAAATAGAAGATTTACTTGGAAGAGATCCAATAAAGCTAGATAATAAAAAAATAGGAGAATTAATAAAAAATAAACCTGTTTTAGTAACTGGTGGTGGAGGATCAATCGGTTCTGAACTATGCCGTCAAATTATTAAGTTTAATCCAAGTAACTTAATTATAGTAGATAATTACGAAAACAACTTATATGATATAGAACAAGAATTAAGATTTAATTATCCAAAAGCAACAATTTCTGCAATTGTTGCAAATGTTAGGGAAAAAGATAGACTAAATGAAATATTTGCAAGATATACACCATATTTAGTATTTCATGCTGCAGCACATAAACATGTTCCATTAATGGAAGTAAGTCCATTAGAAGCAATTAAAAACAATGTTTTTGGTACATTTAATGTAGTTAATTGTGCAGATGAATACAATGTAAAAAGGTTTATATTAATTTCAACTGACAAAGCTGTAAATCCAACTAATATAATGGGTGCAACAAAAAGATTATGTGAAATGATAGTTCAAGCAAAAAACAAAGTTAGCAAAACAGAATTTGCAGCAGTAAGATTTGGAAATGTTTTAGGAAGTAATGGATCTGTTATACCATTATTCAAAAAACAAATAGCAAATGGAGGGCCTGTAACTGTAACACATAAAGACATAACAAGATTTTTTATGACAATACCAGAAGCTGTATCACTTGTTTTACAAGCTATGAGTTATGCAGAAGGTGGAGAAATATTTGTGCTTGATATGGGTGAACCTATTAAAATTTATGATATGGCAGAAAAATTAATTAGATTAATGGGTTATGAACCAAATGTAGATATGCAAATAAAAGTAACAGGTTTACGACCAGGCGAAAAACTTTATGAAGAAATATTAATGAATGAAGAAGTCCTAATGGAAACAAAACATGAAAAAATTCATGTTGCACCACCTATGGAAATAAATATGTCTATGGTTGGTAAAAAACTAACTACTTTAAGAGAATTACTTAAAGAAAATGACAATGAAAATAAAGATAGAATTAAATCAGTAATGAAAGAATTAGTTCCTACATATAAGGATAATTCTGAAGTTAATGAAAAGAAAATTAAAGAAATTGAAGAAAAAAAACAATAAGAAATAATCGAAAGAAGGAAAAAAATAATGGGACAAAATGTTAAACCATTTGAAAATAAAGTGTGGCTTTCTTCTCCAACAATGCATGGAGAAGAACTGCAATTTGTAAAAGAAGCAATAGAAACAAACTGGGTTTCTACAGTTGGAAAAAACATTAATGAACTTGAAAAAATGGTAGCTAATTATGTAGGAGTAAAAGAAGCAGTTGCATTATCTTCTGGAACATCTGCTATTCATATGGCTGTCAAATTAGCAGCTTTAAAAGCATATAACACAATGACAGGTACTGGAGATGGAAAAGGCGGTTCACTTTATGGTAAAAAAGTATTTTGTTCAGATATGACGTTTGATGCAACAGTAAACCCAGTTGTGTATGAAGGTGGAACTCCAATATTTATAGATACAAATAAAGAAGACTGGAACATGGCCCCAAAAGCATTAGAAAAAGCAATAGAAATGTATCCAGAAGTTAAAATACTTGTTATTGCACATTTATATGGTGTTCCAGCAGATATGGAACAAATAGTAAAAATATGCAAAAAGCATAATATCTTGATAGTAGAAGACGCAGCGGAAGCATTAGGAGCATATTGTTATATAGATGGTAAAAAGAAAATGGCTGGAGCACTTGGAGATTATAATGCAATATCATTTAATGGAAACAAAATCGTAACAGGTTCAAGTGGTGGAATGTTCTTAACAGACAGCATAGAAGATGCAAACAAAGTAAGAAAATGGTCAACACAAGCAAGAGAAAACGCACCATGGTATCAACACGAAGAATTAGGCTATAATTACAGAATGAGCAATATAATAGCAGGGATAGCAAGAGGAAATATGCTACATATTGATGAACATATTGCACAAAAAAAGGCAATATATGAAAGATACAAAGAAGGATTTAAAGTTTTACCAGTAATAATGAATCCATTTGATAGTAAAAAAGTAGAGCCAAACTATTGGCTATCTGCTATGATTATAGATAAAAAGGCAATGGGAGAACAAGTAAGAGGAGAAAAACAAGCACTATACAAAACAGAACAAGGAAAAACAACTCCTACGGAAATACTAGAAAAAATATCAAGCATAAATGCAGAAGGAAGACCAATATGGAAACCAATGCACATGCAACCATTATACAGAGAAAATCCATTTATAACAGTAAATGGAAATGGTAGAGCAAATTCAAATGCATATATAGCAGGTGAAGGAGCAGATGTTGGCGAAGACATTTTTGAAAGAGGGTTATGCTTACCAAGTGACAATAAAATGACTGAAGAAGAACAAGACAGAATAATAGAAGTAATTAAAAATTGTTTTAAATAAAACTTAGAAAGGGGAATTTCCAATGTATGCAAAATATGTAAAAAGAATATTAGACTTTACATTGAGTCTGTTGGCGTTTATAGTATTAAGTCCGACAATGCTTATTTTAGCAATTTGTATTAAAATAGATTCAAAAGGCCCAATATTTTTTCTACAAGAAAGATTAGGCAGAAATGGAAAAGTATTCAAAATAATTAAGTTTAGAACTATGATTGTTAATGCAGAACAAACTGGACTAAAATTAAAAGGTGAAAATGACAATAGAATTACTAAATTTGGAAATGTACTTAGAAAAACAAGTCTTGACGAATTGCCACAATTAATAAATGTTATAAAAGGAGAAATGGCTTTAATTGGACCAAGGCCTCCTGTTACATATCACCCACATAAATTTGCAGATTATCCAGAACATCAAAAACTAAGATTTTATGTAAGACCTGGAATTACAGGATTAGCACAAGTTAGAGTTAGAAATAATGCAACATGGGACGAGAGAATTGAAATAGATTTAGAGTACATAGAAAAAATTACATTTGCAGAGGATTTTAAAATTCTAATCGATACAGTTGTTAAAACTATAAAAAAAGAAAACATTTATAAAAAACCAGAACCAGCACAAAACGAATCTACAATTAATGAAGCAGAAATAAAGGAGAAGGTAAATGCAGGAAGATAGGATTATAATTAGAAAATTTGAAGAACATGATATAGATAACAAAATTAAGTGGATTAATGATTCAAATAATAATAAATATTTGCATTATGATTTACCATTGGAATATGAAAAAACTTTAAATTGGTTCAATAACAACAAAAATAATGAAAATAGATATGATGCAATTATAGAATTTAATAATATTCCGGTTGGAGTTATTGGATTGCTTAATATAGATTATAAAAATAAAAAAGCAGAGTACTATATTACTATGGGAGAACATCAATATAAAGGTAAAGGAATAGCATATCAATCAAGTAAAGAACTTTTAAAATATGCTTTTAATGAACTAAAACTTAATAAAGTTTATTTATATACGGAGGTTGAAAATATAATTGCTCAAAGATTATTTGATAAGCTAGGATTTATAAAAGAAGGAACACTAAAAGAAGATTTAATAATAAATAATGAAAAAAAGGATAGATATATTTATGCAATTTTTAGAAATGAATGGAATAAATAAATTTAAAAGTCCTATTTATTTTATAGAAAAAAAAGACAATAATAATTTATATATAATGAGAGATGACTTAATCCCATTTTCATTTGGTGGAAATAAAGCAAGAAAAGCATATAATTTTTTTAAGGACATATTAGAAAATAACTATGATTATGTTATAACTTATGGAAGCGCAAGCTCAAATCACTGCAGAATAATTGCAAATTTGGCAAAAAGGTATGGTTTTCCTTGTACAATTATTTCTACTGAAAAAGAAAAAGAAACAGCTAATAAGAATTTGTGTGAATTATTTGGAGTTGAATTTATCTACTGTAACATAGATGAGGTAAAGGATACAATAAATAAACAAATTGAATTAAAGGAATGTTTAAATTATAAACCTTATTTTATTCAAGGTGGAGGACATGGAAATTTAGGTACAAAAGCATATATAGATGCATATAATGAAATTTTAGATTATGAAAAACAAAATAATATAAAATTTGATTATATATTTCATGCAACAGGAACTGGAACTACACAAGCTGGTTTAGTTTTAGGTAAATTGATAAATAAATCTAATAGCAAAATTATTGGAATTAGTGTTGCTAGAAAATTACCTAGAGGCAAAGATGTTGTTATTGAAAGTATAAATGATTACATTAAAGAGAACAAATTAGATATTGATTTAAATGAAAATGATGTTATTTTTAATGATGAGTATATTTTAGATGGATATAGCAAGTATAATAAAGAAATTTTAGAACAAATAAAATATATGATGAATAATTTTGGAATTCCATTAGATACAACATATACTGGAAAAGCTTTTTGGGGAATGACAGAATATTTAAACAAAGAAAAAATTAAAAATAAAAATGTGTTATTTATACATACAGGTGGAACACCATTATTTTTTGATGTTTTAAAGGAGTTAGATTAATGAATATTTTAATACTTAGTGCTGGAACAAGAAATAAAATAGTACAATATTTCAAAAAAGAATTAAATGGAACAGGAAAAGTTATTGCAACAGATTGCTCAAACTTAGCACCAGCTATTTATGAAGCTGATAAATATTATATAACAAAAAGAATTACAGAAAATGGTTATTTAGAAGATATATTAGATATTTGTAAAAATGAAAACATAGATACTTTATTTACATTAATAGATCCTGAAATAAGCTTGATATCAAAAAATATTGAAAAATTTAAAGAAATTGTAGTTAATCCAATTGTTTCAGATTATGATAAAGTTGAAATGTGTTTTGATAAATACAAGATGTACAATTTTCTTAAAGAAAATAATTTCAAAACAGCCAAAAGTTATACAGATAAAGAACTATTTTACAATGACTTAGAAGAAAATAAAATTACATTTCCAGTATTTGTAAAACCAGTAAAAGGAAGTGCAAGTTTAAATATAAATAAAGTGAATTCTAAAGAAGAATTAGATGTTATATGGAAACAAGCAGATGACTTAATGATTCAGGAATTTATGAATGGACAAGAATATGGGGCAGATGTATACATAGATATGATTTCAAAAGAACCAGTTTTGATTTTTGTAAAGAAGAAAATAAAAATGAGAGCTGGAGAAACAGATAAATCAGTATCTTTTAAAGATGATAAATTATTTGAATTAATAAAAGTTTTTGTTAAAAAAGCAGAATTTAAAGGTATAATTGATATAGATATCTTTGAAGTAAATGGAGAATATTATATTTCTGAAGTTAATCCTAGATTTGGTGGTGGGTACCCACATGCTTATGAAAGTGGCATTAATGTTCCAAAGATGATAATAAACAATATAAATGGAATTGAAAATGTAGAACAAATAGGAAAATATGATGAAGGAATATATATGATGAAATATAATGAAATAAAGATTATAAAGAGGGAATTATGAAAGTATTAGTATTATCCAATAGTGATAAGGGGTTATATAATTTTAGAAAAGAACTATTAGAAAAATTACTAGAAAAGAATTATCAGATATATATATCTGTTCCTAATGGAGAAAGAATAGAAGATTTTAAAAATTTAGGATGTGAATATATAGAAACTTCTTTAGAGAGAAGAAGTACAAATATTATTAAAGATTTTAAATTAATGAAATTTTACAATAAGCTAATAAAAAGTATTAAGCCAGATGTTGTATTAACTTATACAATTAAGCCCAATATATATGGTGGAATAGCATGTAAAAAGAATAATGTACCATATATTGCTAATATAACTGGACTTGGTACAGCATTAGAAAATAAAGGATTAATGCAAAAAATATTAATATTTTTATATAAAATTGCTTTTAAAAAAGTGAGATGTTGTTTTATTCAAAATGAAGAAAATTTAAAATTTGTAAAAGAACATATTAATACAACAGATAAATACAAATTGATTCCAGGTTCTGGAGTAAACTTAAAGAAATATACATTTTTAGATTATCCAAATGAGAATGAAAATATAAAATTTCTATTTATGAGTAGAATAATGAAGGAAAAAGGAATAGAACAATATTTAGAGACAGCAAAATATATCAAAAATAAGTATACTAATGTTGAATTTCACGTATTAGGTGCTTGTGAAGAAGCATATAGGGAAAAATTAGAAAAAATGCAAGAAGAGAACACTATTATTTATCATGGTATGCAAAAAAATGTACAACCATATATAAATGAATGTTGGTGTTTAATTCATCCATCTTATTATCCAGAAGGAATGTCAAATGTTTTACAAGAAGCAAGTGCGTCTGGAAGACCGGTTATAACTACTAATAGAAGTGGTTGTAGGGAAGTGGTAGATGATGAGAAAAGTGGTTTTATTGTACCAATAAAAGATACAGAAAAACTTATTGAAAAAGTTGAAAAATTTATAAATTTAGAATATACCCAAAAGAAAGAAATGGGATTAAATGCTAGAAAAAAAGTTGAAAAAGAATTTGATAGAAATATTGTAATAAAAGAATATGTGCAAGAAATAAGCAATATATAGAAGGAGTTTACAATGGATTTTTACAAAAAAATAATCAGAAATCAAAAATTAAGATTAAAGATATTACATCTTTTACGTTTTATCCCAGACAAGCCAATGCTTAAAATACAATATAGTATAAAGACTGGGAAAAAACTAAATTTAAAAGAACCAAAAAAGTTTACAGAAAAAATTCAATGGTATAAGTTGAATTACAAAAATCCAATATTACCTACTTGCGTTGACAAATATGAAGTAAGAGAATATGTGAAAAATAAAAAACTAGGAAATATATTAAATGAATTATATGGCGTTTTTGATAAGCCTGAAGATATAAATATAGATAAATTGCCTGATAAATTTGTATTAAAGACCACAAATGGTGGCGGGGGATTAAATGTATTTATATGTAAAGATAAAAGTAAATTTGATTTTGAAAAAGTAAAAAAAGAACTTAGTAAAGCACAAAAAAATAAACTAATTAGTAGTGGAAGAGAGTGGCCATATAAAAAAATTCAACCTAGAATTATTGCAGAAAGATTTATTGAACATAGTAGTAATGAAGAATCTCTTACTGACTACAAATTTTATTGCTTTAATGGTCTTCCACAATATTTATTACTTATTAATGGTAGAGAATCCAAAAAGAAAAAAAGTATTTATGATATAGATTTTAATCTCCTAAAATATAAATATGATGATTATGATAGAATTAATGATGTAAGAAAGCCTGATAATTATAATGAAATGGTAAAAATTGCTGCTGAACTGTCAAAGGATTTTCCATTTGTAAGAGTGGATTTATATAACACTAATGGAAAGATAATATTTGGTGAATTAACTTTTTATCCTGCAAGTGGATATTTAGAAAAAATTTCACCAGATGGATTTGATTTGGAATTAGGAGAAAAGTTTTATTTAAAGAAGTATTTTTAGGAGGAAAACAATGAAA
Organism: Clostridia bacterium; assembly: GCA_017434295.1. Taxonomy (GTDB): domain Bacteria; phylum Bacillota; class Clostridia; order TANB77; family CAG-508; genus CAG-269. Next base: position 29,882 of record JAFRFO010000085.1, on the reverse strand, counting down.
GTATTATTTTGCTATGAAGGAAAAATGAAAATAGATGCTAAAGGTAATATATATCCGCAAGCATTAACAGAAAAAGTTTTAAATCGTTACTTGTTTTTTGGTGATAGCATAAGCATATTTTGTAGAAAAAAAAATGTTGAAGAAAATCCTAAAAGCACTAGTAGATTGTCAGATGAGATGCAAAAAAAGATAGCTATTATTAAATGTCCTAATTTTTTATCTATTAAAGGCTTACTATATAATAATAGAAAATTTACTAAAACTGTAATAGAAAAAGAAGTAAAGGATGCTGATTTTTGTATCATAAGATTACCTAGTTTTTTAGGAAGAAAAGCTTTAGAAATATGCAATAAAAATAGTATCAAATATGTTGTGGAGATGGTTGGAGATCCATTTGATTCTTATTGGAATTATGGAATCAAAGGCAAATTAATTGCTCCAATAATGTATATAAAAACAAAAAAAGCATTATTAAAAGCTAAAAATGTTCAATACGTATCCAATAAATATCTACAAAATAGATACCCAACAAAAGGATATTCTATAGGATGCTCTGATGTTGAATTAAAAGAAATTGACAATAATGTATTGATAAATAGAAAAAATAAGATAGTCAATTTAGATAATAAAGGAAAAATAATTATAGGAACTTTGGCTGCAATAGATGTCAATTATAAAGGACAAGAATATGTTATTAAAGCAATAGCACATTTAAAGAAAAAAGGGTATAACATTTTTGAATATAAATTAGTTGGGGGAGGAAATCCAAATAGATTACTAAATATTGCTAAAAAATATGGTGTATCTGATAATATTAAAATTATTGGTTCATTGCCTCATGATAAAATCTTTGATTGGCTAGATAGTATTGATATTTATATACAACCAAGCAATCAAGAAGGACTATCTAGAGCTTTAGTTGAGGCTATGAGTAGGGGGTGCCCTTGTATTGCAAGCAATGCGGGTGGAAATCCTGAACTTATTAATGAAAAGTATGTATTTAAAAAGAAAGATGTTCATGAAATTGTAAATAAAATTTTATGTATAACATCAACGAATGAAAATATGCTAATAGAATGTGAAAAAAATTTCGAAAAAGCTAAGGAGTTTGCTACAGATGTATTAGACAAAAAAAGAAGAGATTTTTATAATAAAATAATTAATTAATTGTTTTTGGTACTTAGGAGGAAAATATAATGAATAAAAGAATTCTAATAAACATTTCAGTAGTTTTAACATGTTTTATATCTATTATATTATGCATTGCTTTTAATAATAATGCTAATTACAATTATTGCTGTTTATTTCCAATTCCATTTATAATTATATATACTACATATTTTATGCCATGCTTTAAAAAAGAAATAACACCATTTAAGTTGTTTTTTTGTATTTTATTATATTTACGTTATGTGATTCTTCCTATAAGCAATTGTATTTATGGAAATGTAAGTTTTTCAAAGAATGCAGGAGATAGTGATAGTTATCTTATAGCTTCTATTATAACGATTTTTGAATTAGTAGCCGTAAATATTTTTTTAGTATTGTATTCAGTAGTTAAAAGCAAAAACAATAAACAAAAACAATTGAATATTATTGAAAATAAAAATAATAGTAATTTTGTAATTTGGGTATTTATATTACTAGTGTTTGGACTTTTTATTATAAATAGAAGTTTTTGGAATTCAATATATTTTATAGCACCTACAGAGTCGGTATCAGTACGATTTAATCGTCTAAGTGATATAGGACAATTAATAGTATATTTGTTTAATATAGCTAAACAATTTTTATTTTTAATAGCTTTAGAAAAATTTTCTAAAAAGTATAGTGAAACACCTGAAAAAAAATTTTTTTTGATAGCATTAGTATTTATTGTTTTTAATATTTTAGTATATACAGGAACCAATAGAGCCGAATTTATTATTACTATAATTGCAACTGGTTTAATAGTATTTGAGTTATTTCCTAAATTTAAAAAAATAATTCTTATTGGAGGAACTATTCTTGCTATTATAATTATACCTATGATTTCTAGTTTTAGAAAATCAAACATTGTTGGAGAAGATTTAAATGCAAAACAATTATCAGAAGCTGGAAATTCATATATGTCTGGAATAGATAATGTAGCTTTATCCATTGAAACTGCAAAAACTTACACAAATTATAGGAATTTTACTAATTTTTTATATGATATGACAAGAGGAATTATGGTAGTTGGTTCATTAGTTAAAAATGACGATAATATTTTAACTAGTAGATTATTTAACTATTCATTCTTTGGACCATATAGCACAATATCATCACAAATTATTCCTATGAGTGGACAAGGATATTATTATTTTGATATTTATGGATTTTATTTAATAGAAATATTATTTGTATATATTGCCATAAAATTAGAGAAACGCTATTTTAAGGAAAAAGATATAAAAATCAAGTATTTTATGTTAATTTCTATTTTGAGACTTGCTATGATGCAATGTTTAAATGGAACTATATTATTTAATAGGTTATCTTATGATTTATTAGTGCCTATTATTTTAATAAAATTAAATAATAAGCTTTTAATAAAAAAGGAGAAGCCAGTAAATGAAAAAGAACTTAATTAAAAAATATATATATAATATGTCGTATCAAGTTTTAGCATTATTAATTCCATTAGTAACGACTCCATACTTAGCCAGAGTACTAGGACCTAGCGGAGTTGGAATATCGGCATATACAATAACAATTGTTACGTATTTCATTTTATTTGGAAGTTTAGGAATGTCAATATATGGACAAAGGGAGATTGCTTATGTTCAAGATGATAAAGAAAAAAAGACAGCAAAATTTGTAGAATTATTTGCTTTGAAAACTTTCTTTATGATTATTACTATTATTATATACTTTATTTTTATAAGTAATACTGAATACGAAGTTTATTATAAAGTGCTAATATTTGAATTGGTAGCAAATGTATTTGATATAAGTTGGTTTTTTCAGGGAATAGAAAATTTTAAAGTAACAGTAATAAAAAATTTAATTATTAAACTTTTAAGTTTGTTATGTATATTTATATTTGTTAAAACATCTAATGATTTGAATATTTATTTGCTAATATATGGTGGATCTACACTTATAGGTAATCTAACTTTATGGTTACATTTAAAAAATGAATTATGTAAAATCTCATTAAAAAATGTTAAAGTATTTAAAAATTTAAAGTATGTTATTCTTTTCCTTATACCACAAATTGCAAATAAATTATATGCTATAATTGATAAAACGATGTTGGGAATGATGATTCCTAATATTGCAGAAACAGGTTATTATGAGCAGTCAGATAAAATTGTAAAGATTTGGATAACTGTAATTACAGCATTAGGTACTGTTATAATGCCTAGAATTGCTAACTATTTTGCTAAGAAGGATAAAGAAAAGATAAATAGCCTGATGGTTAAGAGTGTACGATATGTATGCTTTTGCGCATTTCCATTAATATTTGGATTAATTGCTATTGCTCCTAATATTATACCTATTTATTTAGGAAGTGGATATGAAAAATCAATTATATTGATACAAGTTCTTGCGCCAATCATACTGATTATTGGTCTAAATAATATTATAGGAAATCAGTATCTTTTACCTACTGGACAACAAAAAAAATATACAATTGCAGTTATTATAGGTACGATTGTTAATTTTGCATTAAATTTTATTTTAATTAGAGTGTTAAGCAGTTATGGTGCTGCTATAGCCACAATAATTTCAGAAATAGTAGTTTTACTAGTAGAGATTTGTTTTGTAAAAAAACAATTTAATTTTAAGATTATGATAAGAAACTCTTTAAACTACATTATTTCGTCTGCAGTTATGTTTATTGTCATTTTCTTTTTAAAAAATATTAGTTCTAACTTAATAGTTAATTGTATAGTACAATTCTTAGCGGGGCTAGTTACATATTTGCTTATGTTAACTATATTAAAAGATGAATTCTTTAAATATATTGTTGATAGAATTAAAGTTTTTTTAAATAAAAAAAAACTTAATGGATAAAAACTATAGGAACAATGCAATATGAATAATTTAAAATTCTTGAAGTGATAAATTTGAAAGAAAAGGAAGGAAAAAACAAAAATGAGAAGAAAAATAGTAAATTTCTTTTTTAGTATATATAATCGTTTTTTTAGAATAATATTAAGAAAGCTTGAAATAAGAAAGTTTAAAGCTAAAAGAAGAAAAAAAATTTATAATCAAATAGTATTAACCAAAAAACAAAAAAAAGAAATTGATGATTTATATTTGGAAAACTATGGAAAAAAAATACCTTACACATGGCATAGACATTATACTGCTTTTACTAATAATTTTGATAAAAACTATTTTCCAGAGTTACTATATATTCCTGAATTTGAGTTTTTTATGAATTTTGAAAAATATTATTGTAAATCATTATCAGATAAAAATCTTTTGCCATTAATTGCTAGTAATGCAAACGTTAAAATGCCCAAAACAATCCTTTCTTGTACCGAAGGTATTTATAGAGATGGTAATTATAAGATTATAAAAAAGGAAAAAGCAATTGAATTAATACAAAATATTGGAGAATGTTTTGTTAAGCCAACAAAAGGATCTAGTAGTGGACGTGGATGCCTATTATTAAATATAATTGAAAAAATAGACCAAAAAACAAACGAACCACTTGAAAACATATTTGATTCTTTAGGTTTGAATTTTGTAGTACAAGAACGTTTAAAATGTCATGAATCAATTACAAAAATATATGAGAAAAGCGTAAATACATTTAGAGTAATGACATATAGGTGGAAAGATGAAATTATATATGTACCTGCTATTATGAGAATTGGACAAGGCGGTAATTATGTTGACAATGCACATGCTGGCGGAATGTTTATAGCAATAGAAAATGATGGAACGCTTCACGAAACAGCTTTTACTGAGTTTAAAACTGAGTATAAAATGCATCCAGATAGAAAATTGATTTATAAAAACTATAAAATAGAACTCTTTCCAAAGGTATTAGAAACTGCTATTAAAATGCATTCATTAATTCCACAAGTAGGAATTGTAAACTGGGATTTTACAATTGATGAAAATGGAGAACCTGTTTTAATTGAAGCTAATTTAAAAGCTGGTAGTATTTGGCTTTTTGAAATGGCGTGGGGAAAGGGGCCTTTTGGAGATAAGACAGCTGAAATATTAAGATGGATTAATTATATGAAACATATAAAAGTAGAAGATATACCTAAATATTCATTTGGAAATATTAAAGGAGAAAAATAAAATGCATAATTATTTTATTACAGGCGGAGCCGGCTTTATAGGCTCATCATTAAGTAAAAGATTATTAGAAGAAGGAAACAAAGTAATAGCAATAGACAATTTCTGTGACTTCTATAATCCAAAAATAAAAGATAACAATGTAAAAGAACTAGAACAAATTGATAATTTCAAACTATATAGAGCAGATATAAGAGATAGACAAGCATTAAAAACTATATTTGAAGAAAATAATATTGATATAGTAATGCATTTGGCTGCCATGGCTGGTGTTAGACCATCAATTGAAAATCCTGTATTATATCAAGAAGTAAATTGTATGGGAACACAAAATTTATTAGAAGAAATGAAAGCTCATAATGTTAAAAATCTTGTTATGGCTTCTTCTAGTAGTGTTTATGGAAATTGTAAAGAAGTTCCATTTAGAGAAGATATGATAGTAGATTTTGCTATTAGTCCTTATGCAGCAACTAAAAAAGCAAATGAAGTTATGACACATGTATATCATAAATTATTTGATTTTAATGTTATAATGCTTAGATTCTTTACAGTATATGGACCAAAACAAAGACCAGATTTAGCTATAAATAAATTCACAAGATTAATGCTTAATAATGAAGAAATACCAATGTTTGGAGATGGAAGTACATCAAGAGATTATACATATATAGATGATATAGTAGATGGAATTATCAAGTCATGTAATTATACTTTAAATAATAAAATGTTTATGAAATATTAAATTTAGGTAATTCATCTCCAGTATCATTAAAAGAGATGATAAATACAATTGCAAAAACATTAGGAGTAGAACCTAATATAAAACAATATCCAATGCAACCAGGTGATGTTGATAGAACTTTTGCTGATGTATCTAAAGCTAAAAAATTAATTGGATATGAACCTAAAACATCATTTGAACAAGGAATTCAAAACTTTGTAAATTGGTATAAACAAAATATTGAACTTTATAAATAATATAACATATGAAAATAAAGGAGCATAAATTAAAATGAAAATCGCAGTAGCAGGAACAGGATATGTTGGACTATCAATAGCAACACTACTAAGTCAAAACAATGAAGTAGTTGCATTAGATATAGTCCCAGAAAAAGTAGAAATGATAAATAACAAAAAATCTCCAATAAGAGATAAAGAAATAGAAGAATTTCTACAAACTAAGAAATTAAATTTAAGAGCAACATTAGATTATAAAGATGCATTTGTTGGTGCAGAATATATTGTAATAAGCACACCTACAAATTACGATGATGAAAAAAATCATTTTGATACATCTAGTGTTGAAGATATAATTCAAAAAGTAAAACAATTAGGAATAAATACAACAATGGTTGTTAAATCAACTATTCCTGTTGGTTTTATTAAGAACATGAAAGAAAAATATGGTATAGATAACATCCTTTTCTCACCAGAATTTTTAAGAGAGGGAAAAGCTTTATATGATAACCTATATCCTTCTAGAATAATTGTTGGTGAAAAAAGCGCTAGAGCAGAGAAATTTGCTGAACTTTTAAAAGAAGGTGCAATTAAAAAAGATGTTGTTGTTAAATTTATGGATAGTACAGAAGCAGAAGCAGTAAAACTATTTGCAAATACATATCTTGCACTTCGTGTTGCATATTTTAATGAGCTTGACACTTATGCAGAAATAAAAGGATTAAATACACAAGATATAATAGAAGGTGTAGGACTAGATCCTCGTATTGGAACACATTACAACAACCCATCATTTGGTTATGGAGGATACTGCTTACCAAAAGATACAAAACAACTTCTTGCAAATTTTGATAATGTACCTCAAAACCTAATTAGGGCAATTGTTCGTTCTAATAGAACTAGAAAAAAACATATTACAGAAATGGTTATGAGAAGAAACCCAGATGTTGTTGGAGTTTATCGTTTAACTATGAAAGCCGATTCTGATAATTTTAGATCTAGTGCTATTCAAGGTATTATTGAAAGATTAAAAGAAGAAGATGTAGATGTAATTATTTATGAGCCTACTTTAAAAGCAGAAGAATTTGCTGGATGCATGGTTGTAAATGATTTTGATAAATTTTCAAAAATGAGTGATGTTATTCTTGCAAATAGGTGGGAAGATACACTTGATCAAGTAAAGAATAAGGTTTATACTAGAGATTTATATAGTAGGGATTAGAAAGAACTGGTAACAATTTGTTACCAGTTTTAATAAATTAATAATAAAAATATATTGACATATTATAACCCGATATGTTATAATACTTCACAAGGTGAGACAATGAGAATTATAAAATCAAAACAATTTTTAAAAGAGTATAAGAAAAAAATTGAATATAAACACAAAACACAGATAATAGACAAAATGTCTAAAATAGAGTCTTTAATAAATGATTCGGAAAATTTACAATCTTTACTATTAAACCCTTTGCGTTTAATATATGACATAGAGAAAAAAGAGGGAAATCTAAAAGAAATATATACTGCTAAATTAGATGGGAAAATTAGATTATATATGAAGCCCGATGGTGAATATCCATATAATAGTATTGAAATAACAGAAATTGAATTTTTAAAAATTGATGATAAGCATTATGGAGAGGGGTAGGTGATTACAATGAGTATTGGTTTTGGAAGTTATTTAAAAGATTATTTAGAATTTCATAACATTTCGCAAACAGAATTTGCAAATAGACTTAATATTTCTCAAAAGCATATGAATGAAATATTAAATGGAAAACAAACTATAACTTTAGAAATGGCAGTTAGTATATATCATTTAACTGGTATACCAATTGAATTTATAATTAAATCAGAGTGTAGAAAATACATTACAGATAAACTTATCGAAAAATATAAAACACTTGATGAATTAAATAAATATTTAAAAAAGAATTTTTATTTAAAAGAGTTAGAAGAACGAAATTGGATAAAGTTTAATAATAAAACAAATGCAGTTCAAAACTATATAGATTTAATGGATTTTTTAAAAGTAAGAGATTTTGAAGCTCTTGAAAAAGTTAAAGAGAAGACTTTATTTAAAAAAACAGGAAATGATTTAAATAAATTAAATTTATGGATTGCACGATGCAATGAAATGACAGAAAATCAAACAGTATCTGCATATGATAAAGATAATTTTTTATTTTTAATTGATGATTTAAAAAAAGAAAGTTATAATAAAGGAATTGACTTAGAAAAAGTTACAAAATTATTAAATAATTATGGAATTTATTTTATAGTTGAAAAAGCATTATCTGGTACAAAAGTAAGAGGATGTTTTAGAGTAAAAGGCAAGAATCCCGCCATTTATTTGACTCAAAATTATTCAAGTAAAGATTCATTTTATTTTGAATTATTTCATGAATTAGGACATTGTAAGAGCGATTTTAATGAAGCTAAAAATAAAGTAATAGTAGAAGGGACAGATTTAATAGAAAACAGAGCAGATGATTTTGCATTAAAAACAATGATTTCTAATGATGTTTGGAATGATATTGTAACAAATGTGAGTGAAAATAATTGTTTACAAATTTCAAAAAAGTATATAATTCCAATGAGCTTTATTGTTGGTAGATTAGCGAAATTTAAAGTAATTAAGTATGATAGTGATTTATATAATAAATATAAAATGTATTAATAGAATTAATATTACAAAAATGTAAAATTTTGTAACATAAATTTAATATAAAAATTTTAAAAAATACTTGCATTTATAAAATATAAATGTTATAATTTAAAAAGTTAAAACAAGGGAGGAATTTTAAAGATGAAAAAAACATTATTATCAGTAATTTTATTTGTTATCGTAGCTCTATTTGCTACAACAATGGTAAACGCAACCACAGGTGCTGAGTTACCAGAAGCAATTTATAATAAAGGTTCAAAATATGGAGTTACACAAAGCCATAAAGTAAAAATGGAAAGATATGTTGCTAAACATCCTGTAACAGATGAACAAGCAAACCAAGTTATGGCTAAAGTTGACGAAGTTGTAGCTGTATTAGAAAAAGCTGGCGTAACAAATATTGCAGATTTATCTTCAGCTGATTTAAAGAAAGTTCAAGATTTATCTACAGAAGCTGCTGCAATTGTTAATGTTAAAATTGTATGGAGAGGTTCAACAGTAGACATTTATTACAATGGTAAAGTTGAAGATACTCTATCTTTTAGCAAAAACATGACAAATACAGGAGATGAAACAAACATTGCTTTAGTTGTTTCTTCAGTTGCAGTTGTAGCCCTAGCTGCTGGACTTGTAATTAGAAAGAAAATAGTTAATGCGTAAAATAATTTTAAAAACACTAAAAGCAACTATTATATATATAATAGTTGCTTTATTTATTAGTGGTGGCTTTTTACTAGGTATAAAACTATTTGCTGGGGCACAAATAGATGATACCATTACTTTAGCAAATTTAGTAACAATAGAAACATCACAAAAACAAGAAATAAAAGAAACAACTTTAAATTTAGAAACAAAAATGTTGCAAAACTATCCAGATTATGGAACACAATATGCAACAATAGAGATTCCTTCAATTGATTTAGATTTACCTATTTATTTTGGTAATACATTAGAAATATTAAAAAAAGGTGTAGGACATGATAGTGGAAGTTATTTTCCTGGTGAAGGTGGCTCTATAATAATGATGGGACATAACAGTTCTAACATTTTTAGAAGATTTGGAGAACTTCAACTAGGTGATGAAATAACTATAAAAGCAAATTATGGTGAATTTAAATATAAAATAACAGATTTCCAATTAATAAGTGAAAAAGAAGGAGAGAAGTTACCAATACAAAAAGACAAAGAGCTTTTAATGCTTTATACTTGCTATCCTTTTGTAAATATAGGTCATGCAACACAAAGATATGTTGTATTTGCTGAATTACAATAGATTTTTAATTAAAATCTGTTTTGATATTATAAAGTTAAATAAATATTTTAGAAATATAATAAATTTAAGGAGTTTTAACGTGAATAAAAAAATAAAAATGTTTTAAGATATATAACCAGTATAATTTTGGCATTTTGCTTGATATCTTTAATAGCTGTTAACATTTCAAAAACAACTATTTTAGATAAAAACTATGTATTGAACAAGATAGAGAAAACTGGTTACTATGTAAAAATATATTCATTTGTAACAGAAAATTTTAAAAACCACATACAACAATCTGGTTTAGATGAAAGTATTTTAGAAGATTTAATTTCACAAGAACAAGTTATTCAAGATACAAATAAAATAATAACAAATGCATACAACAATGTTCATGAAGAAGTATCTACTGCTGAAATAAAAGAAAAGCTTACAAAGAGAATAGAAGAGCAAACAAGAGGAATGTTAGTAACTACAAATCAAAAAGAAGAAATTAATAAATTTATAGATGATATATGTAATGAATATTTGGTTGGAATAGCTCATTTTAATATAGAAAAAGGTTTTTATAATACATTTAATACAATTCAAAATGTTATAGAAGTATTAAATAAAGTGGCTTTAATAGGTTTAGTAGTTTGTATAGTATTATTAATTGCAATATGTAAAAATAGACCATATAAATTCTTCGTATTTACTGGAGTTTCAATGCTTGCATCTGGAATATTCTTTACATTTATAAATATTTTTATAAACATTAAAATAAATGTACAAGCAATAACAGTTTTAAACGAAGCGTTTTCATTTACTTTAAGAGAGGTAATAGAAACAATATTAAATGTAATAAGCCAAAAAGGAATTTTGTTACTAATTGTTGGATTATTATTTATTCTTATTCCAACTGCAATTCATACATATATTAAAAATAAAAAATATTTAGTGGAATGATAAAAAAAATTTATACAAATTTAGACAAAAATCTTGCAAAATTTTTATATTAAATATATACTATAAAAGTGTGAAAAATATAAATACAAAGGATAAAGTTTGAAAAATTTTAAATACAATTTTCAATCAAATTTTGTACCTTTAAAAGAAAGGAAAATTTTAAATGGAAGAACTAGATTTAAAAGAAATTTTTAATTTATTTTGGAACAAAAAGCTAAGAATTATTTTAATTGTAGCTGTTTTTGTTGTAATTGGAGCAATATATACAATGGGGTTTGTAAAACCTGTATATACTTCAAATACTACATTAGTACTAGCAAAAATGGATAACAGTAATAATAATACTGTAAATAATACTGATGCTGGAATGACAACTAATGATGTAACATTAAACTCAAAGTTAGTTTCAACTTATAGTGAATTAGTAAAAAGTAAAAAAGTTTTAAGAGCAGTTATTTCAAATTTAGCAATTAAATTAGATGAAGATGATTTGAGAAAAAATGTAAGTGTTAGTTCTGTAAAAGATACAGAATTAATTGAGATAAAAGTTACAAATAGAGATCCTGCAGTAGCTGCAAAAGTTGCAAATGAGATTGCAAATGTATTTATTGACAATGTTAAAGAAATATATAATTTAAATAACGTGCATGTAGTAGATAAAGCTGAACCTGCCGATTCTCCTTCAAATATTCATCATATAAGAAATATAATTATATTTGGTTTTATTGGTTTAGTAGTTGCTATAGTTTATGTATTGGTATTAAATATGTTAGATACAACTGTAAAATCAGCAGAAGATGTAGAAAAATTGCTAGATTTACCAGTATTAGCATCTGTGCCAATATATGATTTTGAAGCAAAGAAGGAGGAAAGATAATATGAGAAAAGAATTATTAACATATAAAGATCCAAAATCACCTGTTTCTGAAGTATTTAGAACATTAAGAACTAATATACAATTTATGAGTACTAATAAAAAACTAAAAACTTTATTAGTTACATCTACTTTTCCTGAAGAAGGAAAAAGTTGGGTCACAGCAAATTTAGCTGTTACATTTGCACAAGCAGGTAAAAATGTTTTATTAATAGATGCTGATATGAGAAAAGGAAGACAATACAAAATATTTGATGTTTTACCAAAACCAGGTTTATCTAATTATCTTTCTAGTATTGGTGCAGAAGATGAAGAAGTAAATGATGTAAATATTGCTAACTATATTCAGGCTACAGGTGTAGAAAATCTACATGTTTTGGTTGCTGGAAATGTTCCACCAAATCCTTCTGAATTATTAGTTTCTTCTAAGATGAGAGATTTGCTAAGAGAATTAAAAGAAATGTGTGATATTGTTATAATAGATGGTACTCCTTGTGATCTTGTAACTGACTCTATAATCTTATCAAGATTTGTTGATTCAACAATAATTGTTACAGCTCAAAAGGAAACTAAAAAGGAAGCCTTACAAAGAATAACTAAAAATATACAAAATGTTGGTGGTAGAATAGCTGGAGTAGTTGTAAATAAGGTTGATATGTCATCTAAAAAGTATAAACAATCATACTATTATGGTTCTATTTCTGGTAGAAGCCTAAATAACAAAGATGATAAAAAACATAAAAAAGAGTTTTCTTTTGGAAATATATTCAAAGGCTCTGATGATGAAAAAGATTATTCTGATATTGAAACCGATGATGAAAGTGAAAGAATAATAGAATCTGAAAAAAATGATAATATAGAAGAATTAGATGAAAATGAGACAAGAGAATATCTTTATGATGAAGATAATAATGCTAAAACAGAAAGAGATCTAGAAATTGAAAAATTGGTAAAATCAATTGAAGAAGAGGAAAAAAGAGAAGCAGAAGAACAAAGTCGTGCAAATAATGAAATAGAAAATATTGTTTCTAATTATGTAGCACAAAATCATGATGAAAATAATGTTCAATTAAATCAAAATTATAATCATAATGATAATAATTATGAACATAGGCATAATAAAAAGAACAAAAAAAATAAGAAGCATAAACAATTCAATTATGTACAAGAGCAATACATAGATAATAATAATATTGAAACTAAAGATAATAATAAGTTGAATAGTAATAACATAGAAACAAAAATAGATGTTGTAGCAAATAAACCAGTTGATATAAGCAATATTGAAGATAAATCAAATATTATTGAAAGCCCAAAAGAAGAAAAGAATAATTCTATTGAGATACATGAAGAAAAAGTTCAAGAAAATGCTAGCAATCTAGGCATATATCAATATAATGATATACATACAGAAAACAATAATTTTCAAGAATCAAATATTTATAAAGTACATACATATGAACAGGAACGGAAATTATCAACCTGAGCAAACATATAACGTTGAACATGTTAAGGAACAACAAATATATAATGTTGAACCTGTTAAGGAACAACAGGCAACAGTTGAGATGCCAGCTGTAGTTGAAGAAATTCAAAAAACACAAGAAGAAATGCAAAAAGAAAAAATAGATGAAATAAATAATATAGTAAGTAATTATATAAGAAAAGAATTAAATAAACATAACTAAGAAGGGATGTACTAAAAAATGATAGATTTTCATACACATATATTACCAAACATTGATGATGGATCAAGGAGTATAGAAGAAACATTTAATCTTATTGAAGAAGCTAAAGAAGCTGGATTTGATAAAATAGTTTTAACTCCTCATTATATGGAAGGCTATTATGAAACTGATGTTGCAGAACGTGAAGCATGGCTAGAAGCTATTTCTAAAAATTTATTTATAAAAAAATTTAATGGAACTTTATATTTAGGTAATGAAATATATATGTCAGACAATTTAATATCTTTATTAGAAAATGCTAAAGCGTCTACAATTAATAATACAAGCTATGTTTTGTTTGAACTACCATTAAATGCAGAACCACTAAATTTATATAATATAATATATGAAATGGAAAAAAATAAAATTGTACCAGTTCTAGCACATCCAGAAAGATATTCTTTCGTGCAAAAAGATCCAGAATTACTATATGATTTAGTAAATAAAGGGGTTTTGTTACAATCAAACTATGGTAGTATAATTGGACAGTATGGAAATAAAGCAAAAGTTTTGGTTAAAAAAATGCTAGAATGTAAATTAGTTCATTTTATGGGCACTGATGTACAGAGAGAAAAAACAATTTATCCAAAAGTTAAAGAATGTTTAAGAGAAATGAGAACTATAATTACCAAAGATTATTTAAATGAAATTACTGAAATAAACCCTGAGTTAGCATTATCTAATAAAAGAATTGATACAAGAGCTCCTAAACATATAAAATTTGATTTTAAAGATAAATTAATAATGAATTTGGGATTTGTAAAATAAATTATATATATTTAATAATTTAATTTAAATGATATTCATTGATTTTTAATTAATGAATATCATTAGTTTATATTCGAAAGGATGATTTTTAAATGCGTAAATATTTTGGAACTGATGGAATTAGAAGAATTGCAAATACAGAATTAACACCAAAATTAGTATATAAAGTAGCTAAAGCTGGAGCTTATGTATTATCAAAACATTGTGAAGGTACACCTACAATATTAATTGGACGTGATACTAGAATTTCTGGTACTTTAATAGAAAGTGCTATGTTAGCTGGATTTTTAAGCTATGGTGCTAATGTAAAAATATTAGGTGTAATACCAACACCTGGAGTTGCATATTTAACTAGAAAATTAAATGCAGATGCAAGTGTTGTTATATCTGCATCTCATAACACTTTTGAATTTAATGGAATTAAATATTTTAGTAACAAGGGTATGAAAATTCCAGATACATTAGAAGAAGAAATAGAAGAAGTAATGGAATCTGGTAAATTAGATGAATTAACAGCTGTAAACGAAAAAATAGGTACATCTGAGTATTGTATGGATTTACTAGATGAATATGTATATTTCTTTAGAAAAAATTTTGATGATGAAATCGAAAAAGTATTAAAAAAAGATTTTATTGTAGGTATTGATACAGCAAATGGTGCTACATATCAAGTTGCAGAAAAAGTATTTAAAGCATTAGGAATAAATTATAAAATAATTAACAATAATCCTGATGGAATTAATATAAATGAAAACTGTGGTTCAACTCATTTAGAAGGATTAAAGAAGTTTGTTGTAGAAAATAAACTAAGCCTTGGAGTTGCTTTTGATGGTGATGGAGATAGATGTTTAGCTGTAGATGAAAATGGTAATGAAATTGACGGAGATAAAATAATGGCTATAGTAGGTAATTCATTAAGAAAGAAAAATAAGCTAAACAAAGATACTATTGTTGCAACAGTTATGAGCAATTTAGGATTAAAAAAATATGCTGAAACAAATAATGTTAATCTAATTCAAACAAAAGTTGGGGATAGATATGTTTTAGAAGAAATGCTAAAAAATGGATATAACTTAGGAGGAGAACAATCTGGTCATGTTATTATGCTAGATTATAATCCAACAGGAGATGGAATTTTAACTTCTCTTATGCTAATTAAATCTATTTTAGAAGAAAATAAAAAAGCGTCAGAAGTTGCATCTATTGTAAAACTATATCCTCAAGTTCTTGTAAATGCAAAAGTAAACTCTGATAAAAAATATGATTATGAAAAAGATGAAGAAATAAAACAAGCTATTGATAATTTGGAAAAAGAATTTGCAGGAAATGGTAGAGTTTTAATTAGACCATCTGGAACTGAACCATTAGTTAGAGTTATGATTGAGGGAGAAGACCAAGAATATATTAAGAAAAAAGCACAAGAAGTAGCAGATATAATTGAGAAAAAATTAAAATAATAAAAGAAGAGTTTTAAGAATTAATATATTCTTTTTTGTAATATATTTGTAACATAAAAGTCATATAATCTTAATTGATTTTTCATTTTTTAATGATATAATTTAACCATATAAAAACAAAAGAAAAATAGGAGGAATAATTATGTTTGTATTTGATATATCAAGTCCATTAACATTAGTATTAATGATAGCTGCATCAGTTTTACTAATATTTTTAGCACAAGAAGTTAAGAAGAGTGCAGTAGCTGGAATTACATTATTAGGTTTTTTAGGCATTTTGATATTTCATGTAGCTCAGTTAGTTTCTATATCTGAAGAATATAGATATTTAACAGGAGTGCTTTCTAGATGTATTGCTATAGATTTCGGATTTATATTAGTTGTATTTTTTGCTTACTTATGGGTTGACGACATTGAAGCAAAAGCAAATAATAAAAAAAGTATAAACAATAGTCTAGATTGGTTTTGGAAAAAGGTATAATTTTTGTTTTCGTTTTTTTAAAACTCTTTGGTTTACGTACATAGTAACTTGCAATATAGTTGCTATGTATTTTTTTATATAAAAGTAAAAAGATATAAATATATTTACTAATCAAATTATACTTTTTTTATTAGATTTTTTATAATTTTATATTTAATTTTTTAACAACTTTATATCATATTATTATATTTTTAAAATATATTTATATATAAGATACATATGATATAAGGAGAAACTATAATGTTTAATATTACAGTTTTAAGAGCAAAAGATTTATTAAAATATTTTGTTATTTTGATTTTAGCAATTATTTTAATTACATTTGTAATTAGAATAATACCAAATTTTAAATTTGATTTTGATTTTGATTTAATCCATTGTTTAAAAACAAGTTCAGTAATAATGGATAATGATATATTTGATAATGGAAACCAAGCAAATGAAAATAAGGAAAACATTAAAGCATATAAAAATGATTTTTTTGAAGAAATATTAAGAAGTCAAATTGGTTCAATAGAAGATTATGAAAATGATTCAAATACTACATTAAATAATGAGATTGCCCAAAATTCTAATAATGAGGAAACCAATAATAATCAAACAACTAGTAATAATCAAGAAGGTCAAGCCGAAGAAACCAAGCTTGCTTCAACAGGTTTATCAACAGAAATAATAACTCCAAATCCTATTCCATTAAGTTATAGTGAAGAAATTGGAGCAGTAAAAATTAAAAATAATACTTCTCATGAAGTGTCAAATGACATATTAAATTCAGATATTTCTAAAGATAATAGGAACGTTATATTGTTTCATACACATACATGCGAAAGCTATACACCAAGCGAAAAGTATTATTATGAAGAAACTGGAAATTTTAGAACCACAGATTTAAATTACACAGTTGCAAGAGTAGGTGATGAATTAGAAAACCATTTAAAACAATATGGATTTAATGTAATACATGATAAAACATACCATGACTATCCTGAATATAATGGATCGTATACTCGTTCATTAGAAACTGTACAGAATATATTAGAAGGAAATCCAACAGATATTATTTTTGATGTACATAGAGATGCAATAGGAAGCAGAAGCGATTATGCACCATCGGTGAGAATTGGTGAAGACGAGTGTGCCCAAATAATGTTTGTTATAGGATCTGACGAAGGCGGACTTTGGCATCCAAACTGGCAACAAAATTTAATTTTTGCTGCAAAAGTTCAAGCAAAAGCAGAAGAAATGTATCCTGGACTATTTAAACCATTATTGCTTACAAAATATAGATATAACCAACATGCTGGTAAATATGCTAGCATTATTGAAGTTGGGGCTACTGGAAATACTTTAGAACAATGCAATAATAGTATGAAATACTTAGCCAAAGTAATTGATGAGGTAATGAAATAATTGCCAAAGGGTCCGGGTTCAATTGGCTATATTGCCAAAGTTGACAAAGGGACCGGGTTCAATTGGCAATAATAATTCCTAAACCCAGAACTAGTGTCATATTTTTATTAAAACACTAGTTTTTTTTATGAAAAATATTGCATAATGTTTTATCTTTTTATATAATAAAAATCAAATAGATACATTATTTAGCTATTACAAAAAGTAGTGAAGTAATCGTGAAGCTTTAATATTAGTATTATATAAGCTTTGCTTAATAAGAAAAGAGGTAGAACATATGAAAAATATTAATATTGATTTTAAAAATACAAAAGTTTTAAGTAAAGATGTTACAGAATATAAAGATAAGGTTAAGAAAATTCATAATGAACTACATAAAAGAGCAAATGATGAAAAAGATTTTGTTGGTTGGTTAGAATTACCTACAAATTACGACAAAAAAGAATTTGCAAGAATTAAAAAAGCTGCTAAAAAAATTAAAAAGGAATCTGATATTTTAGTGGTTATTGGAATTGGTGGTTCATATTTAGGTGCAAGAGCTGTTATAGAAGCTTTAACCAATACATTTTATAATATGCTTCCAGAAAAAGAAAGAAAATTCCCACAAATTCTTTATGCTGGAAATAACTTAAGTCCAAACTATATAAATGATTTAATTAGTTATATAGGAGATAAAGACTTTTCAGTAAACGTTATATCTAAATCTGGCACTACAACAGAACCCGGAATTACATTTAGAATTTTTAGAGAAATGTTAGAAAATAAATATGGTATAGAAGAAGCAAGAAGCAGAATATATGTTACAACAGATAAAGCAAAAGGTGCATTAAAAACATTATCTGACAGTGAAGGATATGAAAGATTTGTAATACCTGATAATGTTGGTGGAAGATATTCTGTATTAACTGCAGTAGGATTACTTCCAATTGCAACTGCTGGAATTGACATAGATAAATTAATGGAAGGAGCTAGAACGGCACAAGAAAGATATAATGATGCTGATTTAAAATATAATGATTGCTACAAATATGCTGTTTTAAGAAATATTTTATATAAAAACGATAAAAACATAGAAATATTGGTTAACTATGAGCCAAAGCTACACTATTTTACTGAATGGTGGAAACAACTTTATGGAGAAAGTGAAGGGAAGGATAATTTAGGAATATTTCCAGCAGGTGTTGATTTTACAACAGATTTACATTCAATGTGACAATATATACAAGAAGGTAGAAGAAATCTATTTGAAACAGTTTTAAGCATAAAAAATCCTGAATCTGATATATCTATTAATTTAGATGAAGATGACTTAGATGGCTTAAATTATCTAGTTGGAAAAGGATTAGATTTTGTAAATAAAAAGGCTATGGAGGGTACAATAAAAGCTCATGTAGATGGAGATGTGCCAAATGTAAAAATAGAGATTGAAGATTTAAACGCAGAATGCTTAGGAGAATTAATATACTTTTTTGAACTTGCGTGTTCGATGTCTGGAATGCTTTTAGGAGTAAATCCATTTAATCAACCAGGTGTAGAAAAATACAAAAAAAATATGTTTAAATTACTTGAAAAGCCAGGATATTAGTGTTATAATAAAAATTGTTTATAGAATTATGAAATGCTATAGGTCAGGTAGCAGAAAATCCCTAAATTCAATCTGAGGAGGGATGTATTGTGTATAAAAACATAATACAAACTATCTGCAATGGTCTCTTGTTAGTTGCGTTAAGCATTTTGACAGTTAATGGCTCTAAAAACCTTGATGACTTTACAGGAAATATTCTTGTTAGAATTACTTTCCCGATTATGTCATTGTTAGCTATTATTGTCACAAGAGATGTTATTAACAGAGACTATGATGGATAGAACTGACTAAAAGAACTAGTGTATGAAAATATGCTAGTTCTTTTTTAAAAATAAATATCTTTTCCCGGCGCGGTCTTTAAATATATTGCTGTGAATTGTAACTAAAAAATATTATGTGAATAAAAATATTTGAAAAAACAGTTGAATTTTTACATAAATATGTGGTATAATATTATCTGTTGAAAAAAGGGAGGAATTTTAAAATGAAAAAAGTACTAAGAAAAACAAAAATAGTAGGAACAATAGGACCTGCAAGTGAAAGTGAAGAAATGCTAGAGAAATTAATGAATGCAGGGCTAAATGTAACAAGAATCAATTTTTCTCATGGAGGATATGAAGAAAATGGTCAAAAAATCGAAAACATTAAAAATGTTAGAAAAAAATTAAATAGACCAGTTGCTTTATTATTAGACACAAAAGGACCTGAAATTAGAACAGGAATGCTAATTACAGGTAAAAATGAAAAAATGACAATAGAAGAAGGACAGGAATTTACATTTGTAAATGACGAAATAACAGGAGATAATACAAAAGTATCAATTAGTTATAAAGAATTATATAAAGATGTTTCTGTAGGTGGAAAATTATTAGTAGATGATGGAGCTTTAGAATTTGAAATTACAGAAATAAAAGATAAAGACATTGTTTGTAAAGCATTAAATACAGGAAGATTAGGAAGTAGAAAAACAGTTAACGTTCCTGGAGTAAAAGTAGATTTACCAGCTTTAACTCAAAAAGATATAGATGATATAACAGAAGGTATTAAAAGAGGATTTGACTACATTGCAGCATCTTTCGTAAGAAAAGCATCAGATGTACAAGCATTAAGAAAATTATTAAACGAAAATGGTGGAGAAAGAGTAAAAATTATTTCTAAAATAGAAAACCAAGAAGGTATAGATAATTTTGAAGAAATACTTGAATTATCAGATGGTATAATGGTAGCTCGTGGAGATATGGGTGTTGAAATTCCAATGGAACAAGTTCCAATTGTTCAAAAAAGATTTATAAAAAGATGTAATCAAGTAGGTAAACCAGTTATAACAGCTACACAAATGTTAGAATCAATGACAACTAACCCAAGACCTACAAGAGCTGAAGTTAGTGACGTTGCAAATGCAGTATATGACAAAACAGGTGCAATAATGCTTTCTGGAGAATGTGCAATGGGAAATTATCCAGTTGAATGTGTAAACGTAATGTCTAGAATATCTAAAGCAATTGAAGCAGAAACAAACTATTGGAGAAGATTTAATAGATATGCTAGTGCTTATGATTTAAAAGATATAGAAGCTAATATAGCTTATACAACAATTTCTACAGCTCAACATATGGATGCAGCTGGAATTGTAGCATATACAAAAAGTGGAGATTCAATTAGAAAATTAGCAGGTTTCCCTTGCAAATGCCCAATATTTGCTATAACAGATGATGAGAAAACATTTAACCAATTATCAGTATCTGTTAATGTTTGCCCAATTTTAGTTGAAGGTGCATCTTCAATTGAAGAAACAATTCAAAAAGGAATTGAAAAAATTAAAGCTGATTGTTTAGTAGAAGAAGGAGATTTAGTTGTAATCTCTGGAGGAGCTAAAATATTAGAAAATAATTCACAAAATAAAATATTCTGCGGAATGTTAAAAATTTAGTTAATTTCATATTTAAATAATTTATAAAAGGAAAAGTATTAATTTCTAAAAGCCTTGGTGTTGCAACTTGTCGTTCGTTTGGTCGATTACTCGGATTTTGAAATTAATACTTTTCCTTTTTGAAAAACAAATAAATCTATTATTGTAACTTATTATATTAACTATTCATACAATATAGTAAAATGCAAAAAGGAGGAAATTTGTATGTTTGGAAGATACCAAAAATGTTATTGTATGAATAATAATTGTGATAATGATATGCAAAATGATGTATTAGAAACTGCATGTCAAAATATAAATCAATGCAATAATGATATGTATAATGAAAACTGTAGTTGTGGCTTTAATGATGAATATAATAGTGTATTTCCAGAAGATCCAATGTTAGCTCAAAGTTATGTTCCTATTCAATATATGGATAAAACATTTAAACCAGATGTTGGATTAAAAATGGGAACAATATTCCCTGAATTAGTTAGTCCTTACAGACCATGTCAATCTATGGAAGTAAACAGATATTTAGAGGCAACAAATAAAATAGGAGAGGGGTGTAACAAATGATGAATATGAATAATAATAATTGCCCTTGCAATGATAACAACAATTATGAAAGTGAAAATTATGTTACAGGGAATATGCCTGTAATGGATGTAATGGATAATGATAGAAATAATTGTGAAAAAAGAGAAAAATTGTTGCACCAAATTATGGCATATGATTTTGCAATAAATGAACTTGCTCTTTATTTAGATACTCATTCAGATGATGAAAAAGCACTTTGTCTTCATAATAGATATTGCAAAGAGTGTAAAGAATTAAAAGATAAATATCAAAAAATTTATGGACCATTAACTATTGAATATCCATGTAATAAATGGAGATGGCTTGAAGAACCATGGCTTTCGTTTGTTTTGGGAGAAACTATATCAATTAATGTTTGATTAAAATTAAACTGACCGACATTAATTGCTTCCACTTCGGTGGAGGCTCTTTTTTACTTTAGATTTTTCAAATAAATATTTTTTCGAAAATATCGTACAAATTTTCGTAAAAAGCTTGAATTATTTCAAAAATATGTTAATATATATATTAACAATAAAAGAGAAACTTTCTAATATTATAAGCATTTTTTAAAGGAGAACAAATTATGAGAAAAAATGAAATTAAAGATAATAAAGAAATGGTTTTATTTGAAAACAATAAAATTAGAAGACAAATGTATAATGGAGAATGGAATTATGCAATAGCTGATATTATTGAAATATTAACAGATAGTAAAGATCCCAATGCATATTGGAGAAAATTAAAAGAAAGATTAAATAAAGAAGGAAATGAAAGCGTGACAAATTGTCACGGGTTGAAAATGATTGCAAAAGACGGCAAATTAAGAACAACAGATTATGCTATTCTAACTGATGAAATAAGCAAAGGGACATTTGGAATTACAACTCAACAACATAAAGATATAAAAAGCTTAGATAGACAAAATTTAAGAGATAATATGTCAGCTATGGAATTAGCCTTAATGACTTTGGCTGAAGTTACTACCACAGAAATACATAAAACTAATAATTCTCAGGGAGTTGTTGAATTACAAAGTGATGCCAAAAAAGGAGGAGGCATTGCTGGTGTAACTAGAAAAAACATAGAAAAGCAACTTGGAAAACCAGTTGTGACTTCCAAGAATGCAAATGATTTTAGAAAGAATAAAAGATTAAATAATAATAATAATAAATTAGTTTAAAATTAATTTTGCACATTATAAGGGCTTCCACTGTAACAGGTGGAGGCTCCATTTTATTTTATAAGATATTCCAAAACAAATATAAATACTATTTAATACAATTATTCTATTGTAATTTATGGACTCTTTTGTTATAATTTGTCGTAGAAAATAAAAAAAAGAAAAATAATCAGGAGAACAAATGAAAGAAGAATCAAACAAGATTAATAAAATAGTAAAATTGTACCCAATATTTTACGCATTATCAGCAGACACAATATTTTTTGTGCCAATAGATACATTATATTTATCACTTGTAAAACATTTAAGTGCAAGCGAAATATCAGCAACAACGATGATAAGTCTGCTTGTGTGCATATTATCGAGAAACTTAATAGAAAAAGCAGCAAGAAAGATAGGCAATGCAAATTCAGTAAAATTAGGGTGCTTATTGTTATTGATATCAACTATTATATTAACTTTTGGTACATCTATAGTATCAATAATAGCATATAAAATAATATTAGAATATGCTTATATGTTTTGGATAATGTCAAATATAATACTTAGAAACAACTTAACAGCTATGAATAGAAAAGATGAATATTTTTCAATAAGGAACAAAGCAAAAGTAATGTATGGAATATCAACAATGATAACAGCATTAATAAGTGGGTATTTATTTAATATAAATGTATATCTACCATTATATATTTCAATAGCTTTATATATTGTGCTTTTATCAATGTCATTTAGCTTCTGTGAAGCAAAAAATGTAGAAGAAGAGAAAACAAAAAAGCCAATTAAAAATATAAAATTATCATCTCTAGTAGTACTTGTAATACTGTCAAATGCTCTATTTTATGGAATTATAAAACTAGGGCAGAATAATAGTAAATTATTTATGCAATATGATTTTAGCAATGTGCTATCTGTAGAAAATGTAACAATAATGATAACTACAATAGTTCTTATTTCTAGAGTTGCAAGAATTATAGGAAATATCATTTTTGGGAAACTATACAAGAAAATAAAAGATAAAATGAGTATTATACTAACAATAATGGAACTATTAGCTTTTTCATTGCTTATTATTGGACATTACATAGATTTCAATTTTTGGCTGAAAGTTATAATAATGGCAACAGGTTTTTGCTTAATACTTGCAATAAGGGATTCGTTCCAAATATATATTGAAGATGTGGCATTAAAAATATCAGGAAAAGAAGTACATCAAAAAGTTATGATAAATATAGAAGTATATAGAAAAGTATTACAATTAATATTTAGCGGAATATTTACTTTGATATTAACCAAATTCGACCTTTCTGTTGTAATAATTATTTTGTGTATATTATCTACAATGGAAATATTATTGAATAAAAAAATGTATAATAGATTAGTTAAGTTAAATAGTTAAAAAAAGGATATAATTATGATAAAAAATTTTGAAGTAAGTGGAACAGAATATGACATGGGATATGTTGTAGGAAGAGAATTTAAAGACTATTTGCAAAAAAGTATAGAAAAATATGAAGAAAAATTAAAAATAAAAAATGTTTATAAAAAAGTAAAAAACATGGAAGAAAAATTAAAAATACAATTTCCAAAATGTTTAGAAGAAATATATGGAAGGGCGGATGGAGCAAATATTTCAAGAGATGCTACACTACTTATGTTTTTTCCAGAGATATTTAGAAAAATTGATGGTTGTACAACAGTAATATTAAAAAAAGAAAATGGAAACTTTTTATTTTCACACAATGAAGATGATAAAAATTACACTACTGATAATGTAGCGTTAGTAAAATATAAGTATTCAAATTATTGGATTGTAGGCTATACAATGGCAGAAAAACTAACAGGAAGTTCTTTTGCTTTTAATAGTTATGGTTTAGTTTTTTCAAGTAATTATATATTTGATACAAAAATTGATTTAAACAATATATCTAGATATATAATGGTAAGAGATGTTATGAATTCTAAAAGTATAGAAGAAACCATTGAAAAATTAAATAATAGTAAAGTAGCATCAGCTTTTAGTTTAAATATTTTAGATACCAAGAAAAATGTTGCTATTAATGTAGAAAAAGATATAGATGAAATTTATGTTACAAATATAGAAGATAGATATGCAAGAGCAAATCATTTTACTTCAAAGGAATACATACTTCCAGAAGATAGAAAAAGTACAAAATTTAGAGATGAAAAATCAAACGAACTAATAAAGCTAGTAGATAGTAAGAATGCTAAAATAGAAGATTTAATAAATGTTTTGAATTATGAAACTGATGATTATAATGAATCAATTTTTAAAGATTCAAATAAATATAATGATAAAAGTATCACAGTAGCAAATTTTTCTTTTGATAATGATTTGAAAAACATTTGCATAATGGATTATTTAGGTGATTATGTGTTTAGGTATAATTTAAAATAGAAAATCGGAGGTTTTATGGAAAAACAAAATAACAATTGGAATTTAGAAAAATTAGAAAGACAAGCATTATCTAGCCAAGATTTTGATGATTTTGTATTAAATCAATCAGGGATACTAAATTACAACGAATTAATAATTCTTGATGTTGGCTGTTCAAATGGATTTAAAACTGAAATGCTTTTTGATAAATACAATAATATTGAAAAAATAGTAGGTATTGATATTGATGAAAATGCAATTAATGAAGCAAAAGAAAAATTTGTAAATAATAATAAATATGTATTTGAATTAAAAAACATAGATGATTTAGATTTAAAACAAAAATATGATGTTATTTGTTTGTCATATGTTTTACAGCATCTAAGAAATCCAAAACAGATTGTAAGCAAATTGAGAAATTTACTTACAGATAGAGGAGTTTTGATAATAAAAGTTCCAGATGATAGTTTTAAACTATGTTATCCTGATGAAGAAAATTTATTAAATAAAATATTTACATTATATGAAAATAAAATTATGCCAAAACAAGTTACAACAAAATATACAGATAGGCATATCGGAAAAAAGGTGTATAGCTATTTAAAAGAGACAGGATATAACAATATAAAACTTTATCATAATATAACAAACACCTTAAATAAGTCATTGGAGGATAGAAGAAAACTATTTAAATCATCAATATATTTTAGAACAGCAAGTAATAAAAGTAATGTAGATGAAAGTGTAAAGTTAGAAATGGAAAATTTTTTAAATAAGATGAGTGAAAAATTTGAAGATGATAATTTTTATTATACAATGTCAGTTTTGTATTATATTGCAGGAAAATAAGTAAGATAGAATATATTATATAATTAATAATTGGAGGAAGTATGGAAAAATTACAAAAAATACTAGAACAAACAATTAAAAATTCAGGAGAAGAAGTCTCTATTTTAATAAAGGAATTAAATAAAAACGAATATATATATAATTATAATACAAAAATTAAAATGATATCAGCGTCTATTATAAAAGTACCTATAATGCTTGCAGTATTAGAAGAAGTATATAATAAAAAAATAAGTTTAAATGACAATATACTTGTAGAAAAAGAAGATATATTAGAGGATACAGAGGTTTTTGAAAATGGAGAAAACCATTATACACTAGAAGAATTAATAAATTGGATGATAACAGAATCAGATAATACTGCTACAAATGTAATTATAAAAAAATTTGGAATGCAAAATGTAAATAATTATTTCACTAATGTTTTAAAACTACAACATACTAATCTACAAAGATATATGTTAGATGAAAATGCAATAAAAAATGGATTTAATAACTATACTAGTCAAGAAGATATGCTTATTGTTTTTGAAAAATTATTTAATAAGCAAATATTAAATGAAGAATTATGTAATAAGGCTATAGAAATTCTTTATAATCAAAGATGTCAAAACCTAGTTATGAGACATATTTATCAACCAGTAAAATATGCACATAAAACTGGAATTTTAGATTATATAAATCATGATGTAGGAGTTATGAATATAAATAATAAACTATATTATATTGGTATTTCAATTTATAATGCAAAAAATATTGAAGGAAATAAAGCCTTAATAGGAAATTTAGGAAGAATAATATTTGATTATTTAAGTGAAATTAAATAGCTTGATTTTATGGACTTACTCTTATGATTAGAGTAGGTCTTTTTTATTATGGGTTAAAAATATTATGTTTTAGTATTTACTTTTATGTAAATGTGTGATATACTTTAGACATTAATTTATAATCAGGTCAAGTACCTGTTATTATATCATTCGCCTATCAGCTAGTGAAGGTCAGCGCTAGTTGAGTCCTGAGATAATTCTAGGAGGAAATACATTATGAATAAAGCAGAAGAATTAAGGTGTTTTGCTGATAGTCTTGATAATGATGAAGGCAAAATAATGGTTCGTAATTTTATTGATTCGGCAAAAAATATCTTAAAAGAAGATATAGAAGCCAAAAAGGTAGTTGGTTTGGCAATTCCTTGTAATGCATACCAAGTAGCCTTGGAGAAAATGTCTAGCATTTATGACAAAAAACGTTTTTTTAATCAAATTGAGACAAATTATAAAATAATTTTTCTAAATGCAAATAAACAAAAATATGAAAAGGAATATAAAGAATTGGGATTCGAACTGCCGAGTAAACCTTATAACGAAAATTATTTACCATATAAAGTTGACAACTTTATGTAAAACATGATATAATATATTAAATAACAGCTATGTGCTGATTATTTTTTATATTTTTCTAATATCAATTTTGCCAGAGATTGATATTTATATATACTTTAATAAGTTGAAAAAGGATTTTGTTAAGACATCTAGGAGGTGCTATATGAGAATTTTTAAAAATATTGTACTTATATTGGTGCTATTGTTGTTAATAGTATTAGAAGTACTGGCGTTTCATGAAATGATGAATCAGGTAGAACCAGACTTTTCTAAAGAACATCTAGCTGAGGTTCAAGAAAGGTATAAGGATATCATTTCTGATTACCAAGGAATGAAATATCACAATGAGGAACTGATACTAGAAATTGATGATAATTCGACTTTGAAGTTAAAAAATGATAATGGACGTATTTCGATAGAAATATTAATGCGAGATGAAATGCTAAAAGCCATATATCCAATTCGGATAGAAAATGATACATTAAATATAGGTACACAATATGTGCAATTTGATGAAATCAAAAGGATATCAAATACTGATTTTGTAATATTAATAACAGTGGTTACATCATGTATAATTGTAGTTATCTATGTAATTGTATTAGTAAACAAAAATGAGTAATTTATTATCTGGCAAAATAGCAGTAGTTTAGTCTACTGCTATTTTTTATAAATAATATAATATAATATGTTGAAATTCATTTTTTTATTTGTTATAATTCTATTTAGAAAAAGGAGATGAGGGTATGGAAGAAAGATTTGATGTACTAAATGAATTAGGAGAATTTACTGGCAAAACTGCAACAAGGGAAGAATGCCATAAACAAGGGTTATGGCATAGAGCGGTTTATGCTTTTATTATAGATGAAAATCAAAATGTACTATTACAAAAAAGAAGTGCAAATAAAAAACTATGGCCTAATAAGTGGGATGTAACTGTTGGTGGACATGTAGATAGCGGAGAATTTGGAAGACAAGCATTAATAAGAGAGACAAAAGAAGAACTAGGTTTAGATATAAATGATGATGACATAAAATATTTGGTTGGTTCAACATCAATCAATGAGCAAGGGGATATTATAAATAAACATTATAACGAATGTTACTTAATTACAAAGAATATCGACATTGAAGATATAACAATACAAGAAAATGAGGTTTCAGAAGTTAAATTTTTTTCTAAAGAAGAATTATTGAGAAGAATTGATAATAATTATGATGGATTAACTGTAAAAACTGGAGTATGGAATTTCCTTAAGAAGATTTTAGAGATTTATATATAACTTTTTTAAAAATATGAGAAAAAACTACAAGTATAGTGAGGTGCAGATTTAATGAAATTAGCAGAAATGTAATATCTATTTTTTATAAATAATTTTTAAAAAGAGTAACACTTTTTTTTATTATATGTTATAATAAATAGGAGCATAATAATATTAAGAAAAGAGGTATAAAATGAATTCACAAGACTTGATTAAATATTGGTTGGAAAGTTCGGACAGAGACTTAGAATCAATGATAAAAAATTTTGAAGCAAAACAATACACATGGGCATTGTTTATTGGACATTTATCATTAGAAAAACTATTAAAAGGTATTTATGCAAAAGTTAATGAAGCTAATCCATATCCACCTAAAATTCATAATTTGAATATACTTGCAGAAAAATGTGGATTAGAATTAAATGAAAAGTATAAAAGGATTCTATTTACTTGCAATACTTTTAATATTAGTGCTAGATATGAAGATTACAAAGATGAATTTTATAAAAAATGCACAAAAGAATATACATCAGAACAAATAAATAATATAAAGGAGGTACAAGCATGGCTAAAAGAACAATTGATATAGATATAATGAATATTGTAAAAAGATATATAGAAGAAATTTCGAAGCAATTTCAAATAAAAGCTGTATATGTTTTTGGTTCTTATGCAAAAGGAACTAATAATCAAGATAGTGATATTGATATTGCAATTGTTTTAGATAGTGATATTGATACTCTAGATTTAATGGTTGATTTAATGATGTTAACACAAAATATAGATTTAAGAATAGAGCCACACCCAATTAAAGTTAATGATTTTGAAGAAGGAAATCCATTTGTACATGAAATAAAAACTACTGGATTAAAAGTGGCATAAAATAAGTGCTTCCACTGTA
>JAFRFO010000084.1 GCA_017434295.1 Clostridia bacterium | reverse complement strand
TTATGTAAAGTATTGAAATCCTAGAAATTATGCTGTATAATGTAAGCACGGAATTTATTTCCAAATAAAAATTACATATCAATCAGAAAGGTGCCATACGCTATGAAAGTTTTAAGTCTTATCGAACCATGGGCAACTCTTATTAAAGAGGGAAAGAAGGTCATCGAAACAAGAAGTTGGAAAACATCTTATAGAGGTGAGCTTTACATCCATGCAAGCAACAAAAAGATTAAAAGGAGTGATGCACACACAAGGGAATTACTTAAGCTGATTCCAAATGTCCCTATGGGATATGGTAACATTATATGCAAATGCAGATTAGTGGATTGTGTATATATGGATCAGGAATTCTTAGACAAAATTCAGAAAGACAAGCAGGAATTCTTATGCGGAGAATATAGCTTGGGAAGATATGCTTGGATTTTGGAAGATGTTGAGGTTCTTGAAAATCCCATTCCGGCAAAAGGGCATTTAAACATTTGGAACTATGAGGTTGACGAATAGCAGAAAGGAGAATGCTAGGTGAAAATCATTCAGCTGATGGAAGCCGAAAGGATTAAAGAGGGTCTGCAGAGCTTGACAGAGGAGTTCATTGAGGAATATCCGTATTACTCAACTTGGATTGAGAAAAACGAGGCAACATTCAAAGACGGAACGAGAGTTGTCTATGAACTCAATGACAATGAAAAAACAGTCGGATATATGATGGTTCATTTTTCTACAGCAAACTGCGCAAAGATTAATGGAATCTATGTATTTCCTGATTGTCAGAAAAGAGGATATGCTAAGAAAGCTTTGTTACAGGTTATTGAAGAACTTAGAAAACAAAACTACGATTATGCATTTATCCAAACCCGTACTCATAACAAGATTGTGGTGCATATGTTTGATACATTGGATTTTGATGTGATTGGACAGAATTACCACAAGATTGAGAAGCAGCCTAATTGGGTAGCTGTGTACGACTTGAAGAAGAAAAGAAACTTTGATGAAATGTATGCTCTTGCAGCACAACTTTATCCTGGTTTCTCCAAAAATTGATATGCAATGAGGCAAGGTGTCAAATGATACCTTGCCTTTTTCTAAATTTAGCAATATAATATAAACGTAAAAGGAGGAAATGATATGTTATATTTTGATACTCATGCTCATTATGATTGGAAAGAATTTGATGAAGATAGAAGTGAACTATTTAATAAATTTAAAGAAAGCTTATGTGGAATTGTTAATATAGGTATAAATATAGAATCAGCGAAAAAAGTGAAAGAATATTCAAACGAATATCAATACATGTATTACTCAATTGGGATACATCCTATGGAAGTTGAAAAAGAGATTTCATTAAGTCAAATAGAAAAAATATTTGAAGATGAATTAAAAAATAAAGATTCAAAATTGGTTGCAATTGGAGAAACTGGATTAGATTATCATTTTAATTATCCAGTGGAATTGCAGAAAAAATACTTTATAGAACAAATAAGATTAGCAAATAAATACGAATTACCTATAATAATACATTCAAGAGAATCACAAGAAGATGTTGAAAAAATTCTAAGAGAGAATGTGGTAAAAAAAGCAGGAATAATGCATTGCTATTCTGGAACTCCAGAAATGTCAAAGAAATTTGTTGAAATGGGTTATTATTTAGGAGTAGGAGGTCCTGTTACAAGGTATAAAGATGTGCAGGAAACTGTTAGGATTACACCTATAGATAGAATTGTTATAGAAACAGATAGTCCTGTATTGCCACCAGAACCTTTTGAAAAACACTCAAGGAATAATTCATTGTATTTAAATTACATTGTGGAAAAAATTGCGGAAATTAAAGGTTTATCAGTTGAAGAAGTTATAGAAAATACTACTCGAAATGCATATAAAGTATATGGAATTGATATATAGTTTATTTGATTTTAACAAAATAATAAAGGAGAGATACATATGTTACATAAAATGAAGTTAAATGAAAGTCCATTTAATAGAATGAAGAATGGAACAAAAACTATAGAATTTAGATTATTTGATGAGAAAAGACAACAAATAAAAGTTGGAGATAAAATAGAATTTTCAAAACTACCAGATTTACAAGAAAAGTTATTAGTTGATGTTGTTGAATTATACAGAGAGGATACTTTTGAGAATCTGTTTAGAAAATTATATACTAATGAAGAAGAAATAACAAGAAAAACTAAAGCTATGTACGAGATCTATTCACGAGAGAAAGAACAACAATATGGTATTTTAGGGATTAGGATAAAAATCGATATAAATATATAATTCATGGGCATGGGTAGGCGGACATGCTGATGGTGATAGTAATCTTTTATGTGTGGCAATGAAAGAAGCAAAAGAAGAAACTGGAATAAAAAATGTTTCACCAGTTTATGAGGATATCTACTCACTTGAATTAATTAATGTAAATGGTCATGAAAAAAGAGGAAAGTATGTTGGATCACATGTTCATCTTAATGTTACATATTTATTAGAGGCTAGTGAAAATGAGAAAATACAAATAAAAGAAGATGAAAATAGTGGCGTAAAGTGGGTTCCAATTAACGATATTTTGAAAGTAACGTCTGAAACATGGATAAGAGACAGAGTTTATGCGAAAATATTAAATAAGATGAGAAAAGATGGAATTTTATAATATATTTTATTGAATTTTTTTAATGTAAAATAATCAAATGGTAAAGATAGAAAGGAGAAAAAGAATATGAAAGAAAGAGATTTAACATTAAATGTTTTAGACCAAAAACTAAATGTAAGAGCTGCAGGAATAATAATTCACAATGGAAAAGTACTTTTACATAGAAATGTAAATAGTGATCATTACGCTTTAGTTGGTGGAAGAGTTGAAATAGGAGAAGATTCAGCAACAACATTAAAAAGAGAAATAAAAGAAGAAATGGGCAAAGAAATAGAAATTACAGGTTATGTAGCTACAATAGAAAATTTCTTCGAAATGAAGTGCTCAAAATTTCATGAGATAATGTTTGTACATAAAGCTGAATTTGTAAATGAAGAAGATAAAAAAATTGAATATACTATAAAAAATATTGAAGGTGAAGATTATTTACAATATGAATGGATTGAAATTGATAAAATAAATGAATATCCAATAGTGCCAAAGATTATAAAAGAAATATTACAAGAAGACAAATTTCCTGTACATAAGATAAATAATGATTTATTTTAGAAAAAGAAGTTAATAGAAAATAAGGAATTAATATGAGAGAAAAGGCTGGTATAATATTATACCAGTTTTTTCTTTTAAAAATCTCTTTTTAATTGTTTTACAACACCAATAATTTTTATAGGTATTTTTTTAATTTCTTCTTTAGTAAATACTCTTGGAGGATAGTAGGGATTAATAGCTTTTAATTCTATACCTGAATCAGTTTTATAAGCTTTTTTTATTGTAGCTTCTTCTCCATTTATAAGAACAATGACAATTTCTCCATTTTTAAAATCTTCTTGTTTTTTAATAATTACAATATCATCTTCGATAAAAGTAGGAGACATACTATCTCCATGTACTTTAAGAGCAAAAAGATCTTTAGGATTTTCAGCAAGTTTTTTTTCTACTACAATTGTACCAATACAATTCTCATTTGTTAAATAATCGTAACCAGCTTTCACGGTTCCTAGTATTGGAACAGAAATAATTGAAGTATCAGTTGTATTAGAATAGGTATATTTAGTTGAAATATCATTGGTTAACCATTGTGAATTAACGCCATAAAGATTTGCAAGTGATTCAAGAGCAGAAATCTTAAATTTTTCAGTTTGCCCATTTTCCCATCTCATTATTGTTGTTTTATTAACCCCAACATTTTTTCCAGCTTCTTCTAAACTTATTCTTTTTTCTTCTCTAGCTTGTTTTAATCTTTCTCCAATAGTTTTATAATCTAATTTTTCCATTTTAAAACCAGTCCTTTCTTGTTTTATTTATAGGTATACATAGAAATGAAAGAAAAATCTTTCAAACTAAACTTTCATATATGTATTATAACACATTTTGCAACTTTTGCAACAAAAATATTAAAAAATATTGCAAAAATATTGACAAAATTTAAAAATTATAATATATATTACATACAAACGTTGCAATAATGCAACAAAAAACGAAAAAATTTTGTTGTGAATTTATAATATCAAAAAGGAGAGAAGGTTTTATGAAAGAAAAGAAAAACGTAGAATTATACGAAGGACAAAGTTTTGAAGAAATTAAACATATTGATGAATTTGGAGAAGAATTTTGGTATGCAAGGGAGTTACAGAAGGTGTTAGATTACAAAGAATGGAGAAAATTTGAGAATGTAATTGGTAAAGCAAAAGAAGCTTGTAGAAATAGTGGTATGACTGACTTAGACCATTTTGTCGGCGCCGACAAAATGGTTCAAATAGGCTCTACTGCTGAAAGAAAACAAAATGATTATAAACTGACTCGTTACGCATGTTATTGTGTGCCATGTGCAATATTCTAAGAAGTATAAAGCTATTTGGAAAATTCAATTGTATAGATGATGGTAGTAGGTCTACCGATAACGCTGTGCAGGCAGAGTTATCAAACCACTCTAAGGTGCTGTATTCAAAAGATA
>JAFRFO010000083.1 GCA_017434295.1 Clostridia bacterium | reverse complement strand
TTTTGGAAAAAGAAGTATTGCTCGTAATTCCATAATTGCTGATTTATTAGCAAGAACACATTATATAGAAAAGTCTGGAACAGGTATTGGAAGAATGAGAGAAGATATGAAAATTGCGGGATTAAAAGAACCAATATTTGAGTATGATGGATTTTTTGAAGTTGTTTTACTAAGACCATCATATTATGATAAAAATTATGGAACTTATGATTTAGCTAAAAAAGATATTATTGAAAAAGAAAAATTAAATAATACGCAAATACAGATACTAAGTTTAATAAAAGATAATCCAAGTATTACACAAAAAGAAATGGCTGAAAAAATAGGCATGGCATTGCCAACGATTAGGAAAAATGTTCAAATTCTAAAAAATAAAGGAATTTTAATAAGAGAAGGTGCTACTAAAAAAGGAATTTGGATAGTAAAATAACATTTCTTGTATACTTTTCTTGTATACTTTAAGGATACAAGAAAAGTATACAAGAAATAAAAAAAACTCTAGACATCTAGACAATTGGAAACTTTTGGGGACACTTCCCAAAAGTTAGTTTTAACAAGATTGCCAAAAGGGACGGCTTTTTTGACAATAGGTTTATAGGTAAATCCTAATATAAAAACCTAAATATATTAAACAAGGAATTTTATTATGAAAATTATAGAATTAGAACAAATTGCAAAAAAAGTAAGACGTGGCATAATAGAAGCCGTATATAGTAACAAATCTGGGCACCCAGGAGGCTCACTATCAATTGCAGACATTTTAACAGTATTATATTTTAACCAAATGAACATAGATGAAAACAATCCAAAGTGGGAAGATAGAGATAGGTTAGTTTTATCAAAAGGTCATTGTGCACCAGCCTTATATAGCGTTTTAGCAAATAGAGGCTATTTTGATGTGGAAAAACTAAAAACATTTAGAAATATAGAAAGCAATTTACAAGGTCATCCTGATATGAATAAAGTTCCAGGAGTAGACATGACATCTGGTTCACTTGGACAAGGTTTGTCTGCCGCAAATGGTATGGCTATTGCTGGAAAAATGGATAACAAAAATTATAGAGTTTATTGCATTTTAGGAGATGGCGAAATAGAAGAAGGTCAAATTTGGGAAGCAGCTATGACATCTAACAAATACAAATTGGACAATCTATGTGTAATAGTAGACAATAATAATTTACAAATAGATGGAACAATAGAAGAAGTAATGAGTTCATATCCAATAGATGAAAAGTTTAAAAGCTTTGGATTTCAAGTAATAAACATAGATGGCCACAATATCCAAGAAATAATTGATGCCTTTGATGTAGCAAAAAATGTAAAAGGAAAACCAACTTGTATTATTGCTAAAACTATAAAAGGTAAAGGTGTATCTTTTATGGAAAATAAAGCGGAATGGCACGGAAAAGCACCAAGTGAGGAAGAATATAATGTAGCTTTAAGTGAACTATAAATTGGTAAATTTAGATTTTGTATTTACTAACTTATTTTTAATAATACGAATTATAGTTATTTGACTAGTCAAGTATAATTAAATATGATATACTTATTTATAATAAGTAACAAAAAAGAGGAGAGTGAATTAATATGACTTTTGAATTTGCAAAATATCCTGATGGAACATTAGGAGTGTTTTCAAATATAGGCGAAAAAGAAATGGTGAAGAATACCTTAACGTAACCTTTGAAAGACCAAAAGAATATGGATTTGATACCTATGTAATAGAACTTCCAAGTTATAAAGTTGTTTTAGAAGATGGACAATATACAGATGAAGAGAAGAAAAGATTTATGGAAATTGTAAAAAATGGTTCTTCTTTCTTTTTTAAATATGCACGATTAGGAGGGTTAAGAATTGCCTAGTATTTTTGAATTAAAACGGATATAAAATTTATTTTTGGTCTAATGAAAATGATGAACCTATACATGTTCATATTTCTAAAGGAAACCCAACTGCAAATGCTACTAAAGTTTGGTTAACTCAAGCAGGAGGTTGTATTGTTTGTCATAATAAAAGTAATATACCTGAAAGAGAATTAAATATTATTTGTGAAGATATTTCACTACATTATTTTCAAATTATTGAAATGTGGAAAGTAATACATTCTGGTAATATTAAATTTTATTGTTAAAAAAAACAAAATATTACAAATATATTACATTTTTTAAAAAATATTGCAAAACAAAAAAATTAGTGATACACTAAAAAAGTAGATCAACCAAGGAAAAGAAAGAAGGAAAACGAATGAAAGCTGAAACCGTTACCA
>JAFRFO010000008.1 GCA_017434295.1 Clostridia bacterium | reverse complement strand
TATAACATATATGTTCATTAAAGTGAACATATATATCAATTTTTGCTCATTTTGATGAACAAGTTTATAATTCAAGTTTGCTAGAATATCTTTGAAAGGTGTGAGTTATATGGATTTTTCCGATTTAGTTGCAAAGAAAATTAGAGAATTAATGAAAGAAAAGAATATTAATTCAAATAAACTATCTAAACTTACTGGAATTTATCGTTCAACATTAACAATGTTTCTTACTCGAAAAAATAGAACAATAAGATTAGAAAACCTATTATATATATGTGAAGCTTTTGATATGAAACTATCCGAATTTTTTTCAGATGAAAGATTTGACGAAGCTGAAGCAAATGAATGGAGAATCAAAAAAGAAAATTAGTATATTTTTTACATTTTTATTGCATCTTCGACAGGTTTCGACAAGATTTTTAAAATTTATATGTTATAATTATAAATGAAACAAAGGTTAAAATAATTAAGGTACTTGTGAATGATTAAGAAACTTGAGATTAATTTTCAAGAGATAAATCAACAAGATGGGTATCCACTTAATTATCCTACCTAGTAAACAAGTCTTTACAATAAGTGTAAAGGCTTGTTCTTTTTTTATTGTCAAGGAAATATATGTTGACTAAATAATTATTGATTATTTTAAACATTATTGATAAAATTATTTAAAAATAATAGGAGTTAAAATTATGGAACAAGAATATTTAGAATTCGCTACAAGTATAGCAAAAAAAGCTGGAGAAATAATGAAAAAATATTTTAATGAAAACAATGGTGAAAGTTATAAAAATGATAATACAATTGTTACCATTGCAGATAAAGAAATTAATTCATACCTTATTGAACAAGTAAAGCTTAAATATCCAACACATTCAGTTGATGGCGAAGAAGAACAATTTAACCAAAGCAATTATGTATGGGTTTGTGACCCAATTGATGGTACTGCCATGTATGCTAGGCATATTCCTGTAGCTGTTTTCTCTTTAGCTTTAGTTGTAAATGGGGAATCAATTGTTGGAGTTGTTTATGATGTTTTCACTGATAATCTTTATACTGCAATTAAAGGCAAAGGCGCTTATAAAAATGGACAAAAAATATCTGTAAATAATTATTCTTTAACGGATAAAGAAAGTGTTGCCCATTTTGATATGTTTCCATCCTCTGAATATAATATTTATGATGCAATTAAAATACTAGGTCAAAAATCATATTTTGTAAGTATTGGTAGTATTATAAGAGCTTCAATGTGTGTTGCTACTGGAGATTTCACTCTTGCATTATTTCCAGGTACAAAGCACAAAAATTGTGATATTGCAGCTGTAAAGGTTATTGTAGAAGAAGCTGGTGGCATTGTTACTGATTTATTTGGGAATGATCAAAGATATGACCAAAATATAAATGGTGCAATTATTTGTAATAATAATTGTTTTCAAGAAGTTCTAGAAACATTAAAAATACGAACTAATAACGTATTTTAAAAAAACAATTATTTTTCAACAGAAAAGCAGAGGTGAAATATCACCCCCGCCTTTCTTATGAATACTCATATTTCGGTCTCTGCAACATATCAAATAATGGGCCGATTATTATGACATTAATAATTAACATTCCAAAAAACGCCACAAATACAAAACCTATGCCTATTAAGATATGTCTTACCCATTTTTCCCAACCTCGATTGATTCGCTCGACAACAATCTTACCATTTTCCCAACTAGCTTCTACGTAACCAGCAGTATTTTCCCGTTTTATCAGTGTTTTATTTCCTTCATTCAAAATCGAATACCCTGATGGTGCTTCGGTAGACTCAGACATGATAGAATATGCAATGTTTTCCATATCGTGGAAGTTCTGCTCTGTGGCAGAAACATACCAGTAATTAGAATCCACTACAAATCCCAACACGAATGAAAAAATCAGAACCAATATGCCAAGAATCGTTGCTAAAGTATCCATTTTTTTCATTTTTTATTCCTCCTCAAATGATATATAATATATGTCAAGTTAGCAAAACAACTAACTGGATAAAAATGAATTATTATGAATCAACATATAGTTGATTTATAATAATTATAGCATATATATGTCTAAAAGTCAAATTATGTTAAATTTAATATTTACATAAAACTTGTTTTTCTAGTAATTGTGGTATAATTAATATATGAAAATCATTTCATATAGGCTTTCTAATTTGAAGGCTTAAGTGATTGTCATAAAGTAGCAAGTCCAGAACATAAGTCATATTTACTAAAGGAGGAAAAGTTATGTTACTTACGGTCATCATTGGTTTGTTTATGGTTTGTTTTACATTATGGGGATTAATTTCATTTATTGCTGTTATCGCTGATGAAGGAGAAGATATTAATTGGAACCTTTCTTGCCTTATATCAATACTCGAAGCGTTCCTTTTAGGTTCGTATGTTGATTATAAGAAAACAGCATTATTAGTAGTTGCATTAATTGTATCTACTATCTGGGCAATCATAATTTATAAGAATTTAAAAACTGAATGATAATCACTCAAAATGCAGGCAGGAACTCCTGTCTGCATTTTCTCATTATTCATCATAATCTATCAATATCAATTTCTTCTGTCTCTTTTATCATACCTTCCACAGAATTTAACTTATCTTGCAATTTGCTTAATTGTTCAGTCATTGGTCTTCCATTTTCTCTTGAACGAACAAGCATTACTTGTCCCCTTTCATATATTTCTTTTAATACTTCTATATTTACTTCTTCTCTCTTCGCTTCTTCTTTAAATTCATCAAGTATGTCATTTATTTCTTTATTATATGATTCTTCTTGTTCTTTGCTTTCTTTTTTTCTTTCGGCAACTCTATATTTTGCAATATCCACATTATCCATATTTATATAATCATTAAAGGTATCATATATTTGTTTACCAGTAATTCCTATTTTACTCATTTCCAACAATACACTTTTTAATGTATTGATATCATTTTTGTTCTTACATTTTGTCAATGCTTTATTAATTCTATCAGCAGTAAGTCCTTTTAACTTCTCATTATTCCTATCTACTGCATCCTCATATCCTATATTCATTTGAAGAAACTTAATAGCATTCAATAACTCTTTATTATCACTTATATCACCTATATTAAATAAATATGGACTATCTACTCCTATTCTTTTACCATCTTTATCATATAAGATAACTGATTTTTTTTGTTCAAATTCTATTGTGTTTAAGCTTTCTTGTCCTTTTTCTTCTCTTTCATTGTTTTCTATTTTTTCTTCTTTAGCATTGCTTATATCTATAGGCTGATTAATTTCATTTTCGTTTGTTTTTTGTTCTTCTTTATTTTGTTTATTTTCTCTTTGATTATATATTTCTTGGCATCTTTTCGAAATTATTTCATGAAGATTTTTTTGAGTAATAGATTTCACATATTCTTCATCATAATTTTGACTTATAAGATACAATGAACGTTTTTCCTTATCATCTTGACATTTTGATAATAATCTTTCAAATTCCTCAAACAAATCATTTAAATCATAATTATTTTCTCTTATTTTTTTCATTTTTAAACGATTCCATTCTGCTCTTTCAAGTCCTGTCAACATAATACTATCCTCCTTTAAATACATTCTTTATTTTCAAAATAATCTTTTTGAACCACGAAGTTTTTTCAGGTATATTTGCTAAATAATTAGTTTTTTCATTTTCTACTACATTATTTACTTCATTATAGGTTGCTTTATTGTTTTTAAATAAATTATCATAACTATATTTTTCTCTTTTTTCTTGTTCAATTTTTTTTAATAATTCTTGTTCTTCAAAAATAAGCTTATTTCTTTCTTCTTTATCTACCACATAATCTCTGTATATCAATGAAAGAATTTCAATTGTTTCATCTGGTAAATTATTAATCCAGTTTTTATCTGCATAATCTATATTTACTTTATATTTTTTTGAAGCATTATTTTTTAAAAACTCTATAAATTTCTTTGGTATTTTATTTAAAATCTCTCTTTGAGTATGATTTAATATATCTAATACTTCTGAAATTCTATCTTCTAATAAATTTTCCATTCTATACCTCTTTCGTATTAAAAAGTAATCATTATTTCTTAAATAGACTTTTTATTTTATTTATAATTCTCTTTAATATACTTTCTTCTTGATACTCAATCATTTGCATTTGTTGTGTAGTTGATTGTTCTTTAATATTGTTATTTTCTACTGAATTATATTTATTTTTAAACAAATTATCTGGATTATATTGTTCTCTTAATTCTTCTTGATATTTATTTTCGTTTTCTCTCATTGCATTTAATATCTGTTGTTTCTCTTCTTCATTGCACCAATATTTTAAATGTAATGTTGTTAAAAACAATTCTGTTGTTTCAGATAGTTTCTGTTCACTTAATTTTTTAGAATAATCTAATTTAAAATTATAATTAGTAGATTTTTCTTTTGCAATTATATCTTTTAATCCTTGAGGTATTTTTGCAATTAAGCTTTTATCTAATATTTTAAATATTTCACTTAATTCATATAGTGAATTTCTATATTCTACATCTGTCATAGCATTTTCACCTTTCTATTTTCTTTCGTTATCTTGTTCCTTATTTTTATTTCTAGTTAATGCCATCTTTATTTTTTGCATAAATGCTTTAAATTTACTCTCTTTTTGTCTTGTTGCAATTGCAGTTACTTCTTCCTTGCCTTGTTCTTTTGTTTTACACCAGTCTACCAGTCCTGCATTCATTAAATCTTCATTACTTACAATTATTGGAACATTTCTTACATTAATAGTTCTTAAAACCTTAAAATTTTCATCTTTTGCTACTTCTTCTTTCTTTTTTTCATATTTTTCTTTTTCTGCAATATATTTTTCATAATCTTCCTCTCCCTCTTTAGGTTGTCCCTCAAAAGACTTATGTATTGTATAGTCTCCAATATATTCTGCGTGTTGAGTAGAAAAGTAGAAATAATCCATTACATCACCTCTAGTACTCATTTCCTTAGATCTCAATCTAGTTGGTCCTCCACCTTGTTGTGCTTCAGTTTCCCATGTTTTTACAATACCAAATTCTTCATTTTTAGGATTATCTAAAATTCTATAAAATTTTTCTCTAACTTTTTTTCCTTCATTATATTTTTGTCTTCTTTCATGCACCTGATTTTCAGCCATTTCTCCGTCATAAGTTCCTGGAAAAACGCCTTTTAAATCACTTGGAATTTCTTCTCCCATTAATTTTTTAATTAATAAATCTCTCTTTGTTACTACATAATTCTTATCTGAATCTTGTTCAAAGTATCCTATAATATCATCTAAAACAGGATTTTCTGAATCCATAATTTCTCTAGCTAATTTACCATTTGCTTTTATTACAACTCTACTTTCGATTTGAGTAGCCATTTCCTCTTGAATTTGTGGATTTTTTAATAATTCATCTATATTGCCACCAAATTTTGTTTCTAACCCTTCTAATGCTGGATAATTTTCATGTCCTTTGCTTAAGTGATTTACTAAATCTTGATGTGAAAATATTTGATTATCTACTATATATTTTTGTTGTCTTACATCAAATACTTGCTTTAATTGTTCTTCATCAATTTCAATTCCAGCACCTTCTAAAATTGGTTTTAAAAATAGTAAATCACTTTGTACTTCTCCCCAATCTAATAATTCTAAAGGAACAAATTGTCTTTCTTTATTTCTTCTTTCACCATTATCATTTACTTTCATAAAGTTATTTTTATTATTTTTTACCCAAGCATCATGTATAGTAGATAATATATTTAATATTCTTTGATTTTTAACTCCATCTTTTAATTTTGCTTGAATTTTTGAAGCAACATCTTCTGAAATGCTTGCTCTTGTGTAAATTTCTCCATTTCTTAATAATTTACCATTATCATCTTTTGTTCCAATTAATTGTTCTTCAATATTCACATCTAGCCCTAATGTTTCTATAATTCCTTTTACCGCTGCAGCCTCTGAATCCCATGTTATTCTTAATGATTCTTCTAAATTAGTTGGCTCTTGTTGTCCCCAATTTCTTGCTGCAGTTCTTGCTATTTTCATTTGAATTGATTCTTCTTTTTCTAAATTCATTTTTTTAATTCCCCCCATTTTACTTATTCTCTATTATTGTCTTGTTCTTGCTCTTTATTTTTGTTTTTACTTAAAGCCATCTTTATTTTTTGTACAAATTGTTTGAATTTTCCCTCTTTTTGTCTTGTTGCAATTGCTGTTATTTCTTCTTTACCTGAATTAGATAATTGGTCTTGTCTTCCTTCTCTAATAATTTCGCCTTTTTCATTTATTTCAACTCCATCAAGTTCAGCATAATTCATTTCATTTGGATTAAATACTGGTGGTGTTTCATTTTCTTCTTGTTCATTTGTATTGATTATTGGTTCATCTTTTTTCTTACCATACAATTCCATTCTTTCTTTTTCATATCGTTCTTGTTTAATTTGTTTTTGCATTTGTTTATCTGTCTCATATCTTGAATATTTTTGTTGTGCTTCAGAAACAGCTTTTTGTTGTTGATCTGGACTCATTTTGTACCCATGTGCTACAAGTTCTTCTCTTAATTGTT
Organism: Clostridia bacterium; assembly: GCA_017434295.1. Lineage (GTDB taxonomy): Bacteria > Bacillota > Clostridia > TANB77 > CAG-508 > CAG-269. The sequence continues at coordinate 3,922 of JAFRFO010000008.1, read as the reverse complement.
TTATTTTTTCTTGATTTTCTGGTTCTTCTGCTTCTGTTCTGTATAACTCATAAGCTAATTTTGTATGATAATCAATTCTATTTTGAATTTCTTTTTCCGCACTTTCCTTCTCTTGTATTTTTGCAATTTTTTCTTCTAATTCCTTTAAATCAAATTTTGCTAAATATTTTTCTGCTGATTCAACATCTCTTATACTCTTTTTTTCTAATTCATCTAAAAATTGTGCTACTTCAGAGAAATCAACATCATGTATATTTTTATCTTCTTTTTCAGCTACATCAAAATCAGACTTTAATCTATTAATTTTTGTTTTAACTTCTTCTCCTTTATATTTTAACTCTGTAAATTGTTTTAATGCTGGAAGATTATCAACAACTTTTTTTACACTTTTATCTTTAACATCAATTTTTCCTTCTCGTGATAATCTTTCTATCTCATTTAAAAATTCAATATCTTTCGTATAATCACCACTTAATATTTCATTTTCATCTGGTTTTATTATCACAGAATAATTAGGCGTAATTCTAGCTAATGCTTCACTATATCTAGCATTAATCGTTTGTTCAATTGTTTTTTTATTTTCGCCAAAATGTCCCAATTCATCATGAACATGATTTTTCTCTATTTTTAATTTTTCTGCTAATTCTATTGCTTCTTCATGAAGTCCTTGAATCTTATCATGTGGTTTATGTGCTGTATCTCTTACACAATGATTTATAGCATTAGTTAATACTTCTATTTCTTCAGATGTTAAATATGCTGCAAGTGAATCTAAATTTTGGTCTATTGAATCAGGTAATTGATATGCACCATTATATAAATAAATCATATCATATAAATTTCTATCTAATTTTTCTAAATCAGCCAATTTTTCTGTTAAAGCTTTTAAATCTCTGTCATTAACTTTTTTATCTAAAAAACCTGTTCTTTTATCTCTTTTTGCTTCGAAATTTTCATTTCTTTTCTTTTCAACCTTTTCTTCCTGTTCTTTTATTAAACCTTTTATTGTATCTATTAAATAACTATCTGTTATATCAATATAACTTCTCTCTACTTTATTTGAAATCATAAAATACCTCCATACACTTATACAAAATTATTATATAATAAAATGCATACTATTTTATTTCATTTCAATTAATTTTTTGTTACATTTCTATTACTTTTTTATTACATTTATATTGCAATTTTTCCTTTAAATATTTCTTGCATAATATGTGCAAAAAAAAATTCTTTTATTTACATATAGTTTATAAAAGAATTATATATTATTTAATCGCTTTATAGCAATCATAAGTTTATTATCTTCTACTTTTTTTGTTCCTCTGTAATAATATTCTTGACCAGTTCTGTATATTTTGTAATTATTATTTTCTAATTTTGTACTTACTAAATGGATAAAATTATACGTTTCTTCTGTACTCAAGTTTAATTTTAATCTTAATTCGTAAAATGTAAATTCAATAATTTTTTCATTGCTTTTTAGTTTGTTTTCTAGGTATTGGTCGATTTCTTGCAAAGTCATTAATTTCACTCCATTTCAATTAAAGTATTATTTAGTCAAATTATATACTAACTTTACAAAAATGTCGATACTTTTTTGCATACAAAATCTTGTTTTGTATTGATTTAACAATATGTATAAGAGTATAAGCTATATATGAACTTATACTCTTTAAAAATTAATATAATGGTGTTCCATACCCCATTATTACTTCACTATTTATATTATATTCATTTTGTTTACAACAATCGCCTTTTGTATTTCCCTCTATTGTATAAACTACTCCGTTTTCACTTTTTTCTACTATGCCAACATGGTCAGAACTACCATCGTGTTTGTCCATCCAGTCAAAGAATATGATATCTCCAGCTTTTGGCTCATATCCACTTGTTCTTTCTTGCCATAGTCCACAACCTTGAAACCATTCTACTCCTTGATATTGACATTCTGCAAATTTTGGAATTGCTCCACTATCTATATATCCACATTCATTTGCACACCAACTCACGAAACAAGCACACCATTCTACTCTTGCCTCAAAACCATACCAAGACCAATACGGCTCTCCTCCTACATTTCCTATTTGAGTTTTGGCAACATCTACAATACTTTGACTACCTAATAAAGAATTAGAAAGCACTTCTTTCCATACTTCATTAAATTCATCTTTTTGCAATTCTGCTACTTGTGATTTTTGTTCCTCTGTAAAATTATATTCATTCATCATTTCTTCAAGTGTTTTACTTGATACATCAATATATAATACTTTTACCATTTTCTTTTCTATTCTTTTTGTTCCATCATCATTAATGTACTCTATATCTTTTTCCGTTTCTTCCACTCTGGAGGTAATAGTATGCATCTTCCAGAATATTTCTTTAACTTTTGATTTCATCATATCATATAAGCTATCTATATTTTCTCCTTGTGGTTGATTTAAAACTTCTACTGCATATATTGAAAAAATATCTTTCCATTTTGCTCTATTAGAGTGCATTTTACATTCTTCATATTCTTCTGCTTTCTGTATCTCTTTGATTTTATTCATAAAATCAACATTTACTTCATTAACGATATTGCTCATAAGATGTGTATCAACATTTATAGCATCTGGAAAAAATATTCCTTTTATAAAATTAAAAGCCATTCCAAGCATACAAATAATTATTACAACTACAACTGCAACCCAACCTCCAGCAAGTAAAAATGTTATCATTCCATTTATAGCCATAACCATTGCTTTTGAAACATTAATTGTCTTCTTGATTATTGATTTTGTTCCTTTAGCTATTTTTTCTGCAATTTTTTTAGATTTTTTTGCTGTTTTCCTTGTTGCATTTATACTTGCATTAGTTGATTTATTTATGGTTTTTATAGCGACTTTATTAGTATTTTTTGCTGTTTTAATTGTCCTATTAGTTTCTTTTATTGTTCCTTCTACTTTTTCAGCTTGTTTCATTTTATTTATTATTTCTCTTGCATTTTTAAACTGTTGTTTTGCTTGTTTTATGCTTATTGCTGACTTTTTAGCACTTTTCTTTCCTATTTGATTTGCTTTATTTATTCCATATCTTGTAGTATTTTTTATATTTTGTTCAATAGTATTTTGAGCATATTGTTCATTATTATTTTCATTGTTTTCGAATAATCTTGTAGTTCTTTCTTTTGTATTTATTATTTGATTTTTAATATCCCCTCTTAACATATTTTTTCTATCATATTTTTTTATTGTTTCTGCATCTTTTTTTCTTGTTTTTATATCTGGCATTTATTCCACCTACCTTACTTTTCTATTTTTTTGGCTATTACAACAAATCTTCCATTTTGTTGTGAATAATCACAAGTAGATAGTGTTAATAATTTTTCTCCATATTCTGCTGTTGTATCTATATTATATAAAGATAATTCTTTGCATTTATCTATGAAATTTTGATATTCTTCTTTTGATTTTGTTTTTTCAAAATTATAGTATTTAAAGCCATTATCTGTATTTGTTTTAAATACAGAAATTATTTCATAATCAAATTTACCATATAAGGTGTTAAAGTTTATTATTTTATGATTATTATAAAACTCTTTATTTCTATACTTTTCAAGCTCCCCAAACATCTTATTTCCGTTTATATGATGACCATAAATAATCGTATTATCACTATTTAAAATATTACAATACTCTGCAATATAAGGTGTTCCCCATTGTGAATATTCTTTATAAAAATTTTTTCTTAAATAATAATCTTTTCTTGCATTTTCTGTTTGCATTACAGGATAATTTATACTTGTATTGTCAATTTTTAACCACCCTATAAAATCATTATTTGTTTGATGTAATTTGTTTATATCAATTTTCTTTTCTTCCTTAACTATATTTGTGTTTATTTCTTGATTTTCTTCTATATTATTATTTTCTATATTTTC
>JAFRFO010000082.1 GCA_017434295.1 Clostridia bacterium | reverse complement strand
TATAAAAAATATTTTATATTAGAATATCTAGTCAAATTTACTAAATAACCTTGACTAAAAAACCAAAAACATATATACTAGGAAATGTAAAAAAATAAAAATAAAAATTACAGCAAAATCAAGTGAAAAAAGTAATATATATATAATAAAACAATCTATAATAAAACTGTAAACAAATTAATATAAGCAACATACTTGAATTATGCAAAAGGAAAGGAAAGAAAAAAATGAGTAAAAGCCAAGAATTAAAAAAAGTAAAAATGGTAAAATCTGTTAAGGAAATAGTAAACTCTGCAGCTGAAGATTCTGCAAACAAAATAGCATACCAATACAAAGACGAAAAAGACAAAGAAAAAATAGTAAGTGTAACATTTAGTGAATTTAAAAAAGAAACAGAAAACTTAGGAACAGCACTTGCCAAAATAGGAATGCATGATAAACATATAGCAATAATTGGAGAAAATAGCTATAAATGGATAGAAGTTTATATAACAGTTTTAAAAAGCACAGGGGTAATAGTACCAATAGATAAGGAATTGCCATTAGATGGAATAATAAATATTTTAAAACATAGCGATAGTGAAATGTTATTTTATTCTGCCAAATATGAAAAATGGATAGATGAAATTAAAGCAGCTGTACCAAACATTAAATATTTTGTGGGAATGTATAGAGAAGAAAATGAAGGAAATAAGCTAGCTTATGATAAATTTAAAGCAGAAGGTAAAAAAGAACTAGAAAGCGGAAACAAAACATATGTAGATTTGCAAGATGATGAATACAATGTAAAAATGATAGTTTATACTTCTGGAACAACAGGCACACCAAAAGGTGTAATGCTTACAGAACATAACATTATTAGTGTTGGAAACTATGGTTTACAAATAGCAGAAGTAAAAACAAAACTATTATCAGTATTACCATATCATCATACATATGAAGCAGTTGCAGGAACAATAATTTCATTGCAAAATCGTACTTGTGTATGTATAAATGATAACTTAAAAAATGTATTAAAAAATTTACAATTATTTAAACCAGACTATATTTATCTAGTACCAGCATTTACAGAGGTATTTTATAAAAATATTTGGGCAAATGCAGAAAAAACAGGAAAAGCTAAGAAATTAAAAATGGGATTAAAAATAAGCAATTTCTTATTAAAATTTGGTATAGATGTTAGAAATAAATTGTTTAAAGATATATATGAAGCATTTGGTGGAAACTTAAAAGAAATAATATGTGGTAGTGCTCCAATTAGACCAGAAATTGGAAAATTCTTTAATGATATAGGAATAGAACTATACAATGGTTATGGAATTACAGAATGTTCTCCATTAGTTAGTGTAAACAGAAAATGTTTAAACGACACATCAACAGTAGGAACAGTGCTTCCATGTTGTGAAATAAAATTTGAAAACGTAAATGATGCTGGAGATGGTGAAGTTTGTGTTAAAGGTGATATAGTAATGAAAGGTTATTATAAAGATCCAGAAAAAACAGCAAAAGTATTAAAAGATGGTTGGTTCAACACAGAAGATTATGGTCATTTAAATTCAAAAGGACAATTAGTAATAAATGGAAGAAAGAAAAACATAATAGTATTAGCAAATGGAAAAAATGTATATCCAGAAGAAATAGAAATGTATGTATTAAAAATACCATATGTACAAGAAGCAATAGTTAAAGCAAAGAAAAACGAAGAAGGTCAAGAAATTGCCTTAATTGCAGAAGTGTTCTTAAACAAAGAAAAAGTAGAAGAAATGAATGTACCAGATATAAAACAAAAACTAAAATTAGATTTGCGTGATGTAACAAAAGAATTACCATTTTACAAGAAAATAGCAGATGTAGAAATTAGAAAAGAAGAATTTAACAAAACAACAACAAATAAAATAAAGAGATAAAAAATCGGTCAGTTGGTTCCAGGTTCCAATTGACCGATTTTTTTATACTTAAATTTGCCAAATACTACAAATTATGTTATTATTAACTGGTAAATATCAAAAAAATCAAATAGATAATACTAAAAATAATAGGAGAGGAGAAATTCGTATAAGAAATTATTCGAATATACTAAGTTAAAAAAATGAAGTTTAATATTTTAACATTATTTCCAGAAATGTTTAAACCACTTGAAGAAAGCATAATAGGAAGAGCAACAGAAAATGGAAAAATAGAAATTAATTTAATAAATATAAGAGATTTTTCACAAGATAAACATAAACATGTAGATGATACACCTTATGGTGGAGGGGCAGGAATGGTTATAAAGCCAGATGTTGTATATGATGCATATAAATCAGTTGAAAAACCAAATTCAAAAGTAATATATTTAACACCACAAGGAAAAACTCTTAATCAAAAAAAGGTAGTAGAATTATCAAAAGAAGATGATATAATACTTATTTGTGGACATTATGAAGGAATAGATCAAAGAGTGATAGACAAAATACAGCCAGAAGAAATATCTATTGGTGATTATGTTTTAACTGGTGGAGAATTACCTGCAATGGTTTTAGTGGATAGCGTTAGCAGATATGTTGATGGAGTATTAAATGAAGAATCAATTAACGAGGAATCTTTTTCTAATGGATTTTTAGAATATCCACAATATACAAGACCAGAAGTATTTGAGGGAATGAAAGTTCCAGAAGTTTTACTTTCTGGAAATCATCAAAATATAGAAAAATGGCGAAAAGAAAAGGCTTTAGAAATAACTAAAGCCAAAAGACCAGACTTAAATAATTAATTACTATTGCTTTTTCTTTTTTCGTGTTTAGCCTTAATTTCTCTATAAGATTCCATCAGAGCACAACGTTTATCAACAACAGTTAAAATAAAAGATTCTCTATAACGTGGAAATTTAAGAGTTAAAGGCCACATATGTTTTAATATTATATCCTTTTCTTTCTTATTTAAATCCATGATTTTACTAGCATTTTCGTAAGCTGTTCTAGGATGAGTAAAAGCATGTAAACCTTTTCTATCAGGCTGTCTAACTCTCCAATCATATAAAAACAAATCATGAACCATTGCTGCTCTTGCCATTGAAACATAATCTAATTTATGCCTCTTACAATACTTATAACAAATGTAAGAGGCTTCTAAACAATGGTCAAAACAACTAGTTTCATAATGTTGTCTATATTTTTTCATTTCTTGAACTGTTGGAATTTCTATAATTGGACCAACTATTTCCATAAATTCTTTATCATTATATATTTCTTTAAATATTTCTTTCATTTTAGCTCCTCAACAGCAATTATACCACATCATAATCTATACTTGCAACAATAATTTCAACTTTTTCCTTAAATTCATGCTTGCAGGAGTAAGAGGAGCACGAGGTAAGCCAACATCAAAACCTAGTAAATTTAATGCACTTTTAATTGGAATAGGGTTAACTTCTTCAAATAAAGAGTTAATTAAAGGTAAATTATTTAATTGTATTTCTTTTGCAACTTCTTAATTCTTTTCAAAATAATTAAAGCAAATATCATGTACAACTTTAGGATAAATATTGCTTAAAACCGATATTACTCCAATTCCACCAAGAGATAAAATAGGCAAAATTTGGTCATCATTTCCAGAATAAATATGTAAATTATTTCTACATAAGTTTGCTGTTTTAGCAATTTGTGATAAGTTTCCACTTGCTTCTTTAATTGCAACAATATTGTTGATTTTACTTAATTCAAAACATGTTTGAGGTTCAATATTTACACCAGTTCTACTAGGTACATTATACATAATAATTGGTAATTTTACTGAACTTGCAATTGAAGAATAATACTGAACTAAACCCTCTTGAGTACATTTATTATAATATGGAGTAACAACTAATAAGCCATCAGCTCCAAGTTGTTCAGCTAAAATAGATTGCTCAATTGCACTTTTGGTATTATTAGAACCAGTTCCAACAATAACAGGAATTTTACCTTTACAAGTTTCAACTGCGCATTTTATCAATTTAGTTTTTTCATCTTTAGTAAGAGTTGCAGACTCTCCAGTAGTGCCACAAACAATTATACTATCTGCACTATTTTGAATTTGATAATCTAAAAGCCTTTTAAACTCAACTAAATTTATAGTATCTCCTTTAAAAGGTGTAACAATTGCTGTACCACAGCCCTTAAATAATATTTTTTTCAAAACAATTCCTCCTTTTTGTATACTATATGAGTTGCTTAGATTTTTGGTTATATTTAATAGTTTAGATATAATAAAATGTCTAATAAAATTCCCAAAACCCCTTTAAAAAAAATCCAAAATAGTATACAATATATAAAATTGTAATTTTAAGGGAGAGGAATATGGTAAATAAATGGCAAATATATGAAGTAAATGAAGAACAAATAGAAAAAATATCAAAAGAAAACAACATAAATAAACTAATAGCAACAATATTGTCAAACAAAGGGATAACAGAAAAAGAAAAGATAAAAAAGTATTTAAATCCCACAAGAAATGACTTTCATGACCCATATAATATGCCTGATATGGAAAAAGCAGTAGAAAGAATTCTAAAAGCAAAAGAAACAGGCGAAAAAGTCATTATTTATGGTGATTATGATGTAGATGGAATAACAAGCATAACAGTTTTAAAAAGTTTTTTACAAGATATTGGAATAGATGCTGCATATTATATTCCAAATCGAATTGAAGAAGGATATGGTTTAAATATTCCAGCAGTTGAAAAGATTGCTAAAGAAGGCTACAACTTAATGATAACAGTAGATTGCGGAATTACTTGTATAGATGAAATTGATAAAGCAAATGAATTAGGAATGGAAGTAATAGTTACAGACCATCACGAAGTAGGAGAACAACTTCCAAATGCAGTTGCAGTTGTTGATTGTAAAAGAAAAGATAATAAGTACGAATGCAGAGATTTAGCAGGAGTTGGAGTAGCTTTTAAGCTTACTCAAGCCTTGGCAATTAAGCTAGACTTAGATGAAAAAGAATATCTAAAATACTTAGATATTGTATGTATAGGAACAATTTCAGATATTGTTCCATTAGTTGATGAAAACAGAGTAATATCTAAACTAGGATTATTGCTTGTAAATCAGACCAAAAATATAGGACTAAGAGGAATACTTAATTCATCAGGTTATAAAAATGTAGATTCTTCTGCAGTATCATTTGGAGTAGCACCAAGAATAAATGCATGTGGCAGAATGGGGCATGCAGATGAGGCTTTAAAGCTACTTTTATCAGACAATTATAGTGAAGTACATAATTTAACAAACACTTTAAACAATTATAATAGAGTTAGACAAGATATTGAGAAAAAGATATATGAAGAAGCACTTACACAAATTCAAAATAATGCACTAAATCAAAACAATACAATTGTAGTAGCAGGAAACAACTGGCATCATGGTGTAATAGGAATAGTATCATCTAAAATAACAGAAATGTATTTTAAACCAAGTATTTTGCTTTGCTTAGAAGATGGAGTTGCAACAGGCTCTGGAAGAAGCATTCCAGGTTTTGATTTGCATGAAGCATTAACTAAATGTCAAAATGAATTAGAGCGTTTTGGCGGTCATTCTATGGCCGTTGGACTAACCTTAAAGGAAGAAAAAATAAACGATTTTAGTAAAGAACTTGAAAATCTAGCAAAGGAACAGCATACCGAAGAAATAATACCAGTAATAAAAATTGATGCGAAAATAAATATAAGTAATCTAAATCAAGAAATGGTTAAAAGTTTGAAATTACTAGAACCATTTGGAGAAGCAAATAAAACACCAGTATTTCTATTTAAAGGTTTAAAAATAGATTCAATCAGAGCATTATCAGAAGGAAAACACTTAAAATTAACACTTAAAGAAGATAATACTATAGTAGATGCAATAGGCTTCAATAAAGGCAATTTAGTGGATGAATATAGAATCGGTGATCAAGTAGATGTAGTTGGAACACTTGAAATAAATACTTTTAATGGAGTAGAAAGCATACAAATTTTAATTAAAGATATGATGAAATCAGTGTAGGGAAGGTGAAAAAATTGCAAGACAAAGAAATCACAATACAAGACGTAATCTCAAAAAGAAAAGAACATTCAAGAAGGATAGATAGTAAATTAATAACAAGAGCATATGAGTATGCATTAAAAAAACATGGTAATCAATTAAGAAAATCAGGAGAGCCATACATAATACATCCTTTAAATGTAGCATATATATTAGCAGATATAGGGTTAGACGAAGCAACAATATGTGCTGCACTTCTTCATGATGTTGTAGAAGATACAGATGCAACAAACGAAGATATAATAAAAGAATTTGGAGAAGAAATTGCTCAAATGGTTGCAGGAGTTACAAAATTAAGTAACATCCAGTTTTCTTCTGCAGAAGAGCAACAAGTAGAAGATTACAGAAAAATGTTTCTTGCAATGGGAAAAGACATAAGAGTTATCTTAATAAAACTAGCAGATAGACTTCATAATATGAGGACTCTAAAACATCTATCAAGAGAAAGACAAATTGCAAATGCAAAGGAAACAATGGATTTATATGCACCTCTAGCAAATCGTCTTGGAGTGTATTCTTTAAAATGGGAATTAGAAGACTTATCATTTAAGTATTTATATCCAGAGGAATATCATGAATTAGTAGAAGGTATCAATAAAAAAAGAGATGAAAGACTTCAATTTATTGAAAAAATTATGCAGGACATAAGAGTTCAATTAAAAAAACAAAGAATTGATGCAGAAGTTACAGGAAGAGCAAAGCATTTATATAGTATTTACAGAAAAATGAAAAGGGACAATAAAACTTTAGACCAAATTTATGATCTATTTGCCCTAAGAATACTTGTAAATAATGTAAAAGATTGTTATACTGCTTTAGGAGTTGTGCATGAATTATATAGTCCAATGCCTGGAAGATTTAAAGATTACATTTCAGTTCCAAAGCCAAACATGTATCAATCAATACATACAACGCTTTTGGGAGAAAAAGGAACTCCTTTTGAAGTTCAAATTCGTACATGGGAAATGCATAGAATAGCTGAATATGGTATCGCAGCACACTGGGCATATAAAGAAGCAAGCTATTTAGGTAGCAAAAAATCTGTTAAAGTTGAAGGAGACAAGCTTTCTTGGCTTAGAGAAACCTTAGAATGGCAAAATGAAATAGAAGATCCACAAGAATTTTTAAACACTTTAAAAACAGAATTATTTGAAGACGAAGTTTATGTATTTACACCAAAAGGAATGATAAAAGTATTACCAAGAGGAGCAACACCAATAGATTTTGCATATAGCATACACGAAGAAATTGGAAATCACATGACAGGATGTAAAATAAATAGCAAAATGATGCCAATAGTTACACCATTAGAAAGTGGAGATATAATTGAAATTATAACATCAGATAATTCAACTGGTCCAAGTAGAGATTGGCTTAAATTTGTAAAAAGTACAAAGGCAAAAAATAAGATTTTAAGCTTCTTTAAAAAGGCTCAAAAATCAGAAAATATTGAAAAAGGAAAAGACTTAATAGATAAAGAAATAAAAAGAATTGGACTAAGTCATACAGAATTATTTAAACCAGAATTTGTAGATCCTTGCTTAGAAAAATATAAATATAAAAACTTAGAAGAAATGTATGCAGCAGTTGGATTTGGAGCAAACTCAGCAGTAAAAATAATTTCTAGAATATTACAAGAATACAAAAAAGCACATGAAGAAGAAAACATTGAACAAAAACTAGAAGAATTAACTGCAAAAAGGGTTTCAAAAATAAAACCATCAGAATCTGGAATAATTGTTAAAGGAATAGACAATTGCTTAGTTAAATTATCAAAATGCTGTAATCCATTACCTGGAGATGAAATTGTAGGCTATATCACAAAAGGAAGAGGCGTATCAGTTCACAGAAAAGACTGTGTAAATGTATCAGATTTACTTTCAGAAGAAAACAGAATGATAGATGTAGAATGGTACAATAAAAATGAATCAGAATACAATGTAGATGTAGAAGTATTTGCAAATGACAGAAGCGGATTACTTGTTGATATATTAAAAGAACTTGGAACAACAAAAGCAAAACTAATGGGAGTTAACACAAAAACAACCAAAGAAAAAATTGCAATTATAGATATGACAATAGAAATAGAAAATTTAGAAGAGTTAAATAAAGTACTTAAGGCTGTACGTAAGGTAAGCAGCGTATATGAAGTACATAGGAGGAAATAATGATACTTAAAGAGCTAAAGATAAGCACTTGGATAGGTGATGATACAAATTGCTATATACTTTTTGATGAAGAAAGCAAAGAAACAATGGTAATAGATCCAGCAGGAGATGTAGAAAAAATATGTGAAATGATAGATATATTACAAGGAAATTTAAAATACATTTATCTAACACATTGCCATGGAGACCATATAGCGGGAGTTACAGAGCTTAAGAATAAAAAGGGTGGTAAAATTTTAATACATAGATTTGATGCAGAAGGCTTAAATGATGAAAACATTAACTTATCTAGTCATATAGGACTTCCACCAATAGAACTAGAAGCAGATTCTAGAATTGATGATAAAGATTTAATTCATTTAGGAAATTTGCAATTTTTGGTAATTCATACACCTGGGCACACAGCTGGAGGCACTTCTCTATACTGTGATACAGAAAAATGTGTATTTACAGGAGATACACTTTTTAGAGGAACATGGGGAAGAACGGACTTGCCAACTAGCAATTTTGAAGATATAATTAAATCAATAACAAATAAATTATTAGTTTTACCAGATGAAACGATAGTATATCCAGGTCATGGTAAAGCAACAATGATAAAAGAAGAAAAGCCAATTTATTTAGAATTAAAACCAAAGTTATGGTAAAAAATATAGGGTTTGAAAAACACAAGAAAGGAATGTATTTTATTAATGAGTGAAATCGATACAAATGAATATATCAAAAAGTTACATGAAAGACTGAATAAGTTGCAGAATAATAATTCAGAAAATATAGATAATAACAATAATAATGATGATTTAGGAAAAACTCAAATCATCCCTAAAATCCAAGATATATCTGAATACAAAGATAATTCAATAGAAGTTGAAAGATGGAGAGAAAAGAAGTATGGAACACCATCTTCTAAAAGTAATATTAATTTAAAAAATGATATTCCAAATAATGATTCGATAAATCAACAAAATAAGAGACCATCAATGTTTGATATGTTAAAAGAAGAAAATCAAAAAAGTTCTGTTTTAGTAGAAGAGAAGGTTAATAAACCACTAGAAGAACAAAATTATAAATCAACATCAGAAAATGAACTTGACAAAGAAGAACTTCTTGCAAGAGAAAGAGAGCAAATATATAACAATTACGAGGAAGAAGAATTTGAAGATAACTACAAATTAAATGAATCTAATAGAAACGGGAAACATATTGAACCAGGAAAACCAAAAAAGAAATGGAAAAAAGTACTAAAAGTATTGTTTATTATAGCTTTTGTATTATCATGGTTAGTAGCAATTGGATTATTCATTTTCTTCAAAACAGGTTTATTACAATACCACAAAGAATTATGGGTACAAACAGCAATGACTACAATGAATCATCAAT
>JAFRFO010000081.1 GCA_017434295.1 Clostridia bacterium | reverse complement strand
ATTAATTAATACTGGTTGTAATGTTTCAAGGTTTACTTCTTCTAAACTTGCTATTGTTTGATTTGCATCTATAAAGTAGTATGCTGGGAATATGTGTCCTATTGTTTTTACAAAGTCTGGTAACCACTCAGGTGGTACAAATGCACCGCATAAGAAGGCTGAACCAAGTGCAACTACATTTACTACTCCACTTATTGCATTTTTGTTTCTTATTAAGTTTCCTATAAAGAAACTTAATGCTGTAGCACATATTACAAATACAAACGAATTTGCTATAAACAATAGTCCGTGTCCGCATTTCATAGGTTCACCAATTATTACAAAACTCATTATTGCATATAATGCCCATAAGAATATTGCATAAATTGAATTTCCAAACATTAAAATTCTATTATGTTTTTTATAATCAAAACTACTTATAGTAGTTCTTTTTCTAACCTTTTCTTCGTTAAAGGTTGATAATACAATGCTTATAATATATATTAAACAAGCTAAAAAGCTGTATGATGCAAAGTTAAAATAATGTGCTGCTTTTGATAAGCCTGTTGTATCTAGTTTTGTTGTTATTTCTGTTTCTATATTTTGTGATACTATTTCATTTACTTTTGCAACTAATTCATCTTCATTTTGAACACTTTCTCTATATGTTGTTGCAACTTTTATATATCTTTGTAAAAGCATTTCTGCAAATGATGAATAATATGTGTCTGCTTTTTTTACAGTTATTTGGGGATTATTTCCATTCATAAAGTCATTATTATAGTTTTGTGGAATGTACACTACAAGCGAAACATCTTCATAAAACAAAGCATCGTCAATTGCTTCTTTTGTATTTTCTATTTCTGCAATTTTACTATTTTGCTTAATATAATCAACAAAGCCTTTGGTAATTCCTTTTTCTTCATCTTCATTCACTATAAAAATATCTGGCTTACTTGCTTCAAATACAACAGCACTTTGATTTGATTGCATATTAAAACTTCCAAAAACCAACAATATTGTAGTATATAGAATTATTATAGCTTTGTTCTTTTTTAATATTTGTAAAAAAGTTTTAAATACTGTCATATTTTTGCCTCCTTAAACTAAAGAATGATAATAAAAGTAAAACTGCACAAACTACAAGAAGGCTTGCAATATTAAACCAATATCTATCTAAAGTATTATAATAATAAAGTGCATAATAACCATCTGTAATCATATTAGCAGGATTTATTAAATTTATTATTGGAATATTTTTATCTATTACATATTTTAATGTAACTCCCATCATTCCAGAAAAGAAGCTTCCAACCATTGATATAGCAAGAATTATACCTGTTTTTGCATTTTCTCCTACTTTAAATACTGTTGCAACTGCAACTCCAACTGATAATCCTGTTAAACTGCCTACTAAAGCAAGCAACACAACTAATCCTGTATTTGCTCCATAATCTACCTTTAACACACCAATTGTGTATGCAAATAGTAATGCTAATCCAATTAATTGAACAACATAACTAGCTAAAAATGAACTTATAACAACCACGCCTTTTTTAGTTGGTGCAATCGCAACACGTTTTCCTTTATTTGACATATTAGGTAGAACTTGATTTATTGCTGTCATTCCTAATATTCCGCCATATAGGCAAGTCATAGCAATTAGAGTATAGAATTCTATCATCATATAATTTAAGTTTTTATTTGCTGTATTTTCAAATTCAACTTCAGTATTTTGAACTTTATCTAATACATTTTTTACAATCTCTTCTGCATTAAATGTGTAATTTCCTTTTTCTACTTCTTTTTGGATTTCTTCTTTAGATATGTTTTCCACAACACTTGATGTTTGTACTATTTCTTCTGTTACATATTTAAAAATTGTTTGGCTTATTCCATTTTTCTGAAATACAAGCTTTGGTGTGTTTTCTTCCATTTTTAGAAAACCAACTATTTTTTCATTTTCAAGCAAGTCTTTTGCTTCTTCTTCATCAACATATTTTGTAACAAATAACTGATTATCACTATTTTTATCACTTAATTCTTCAAATGCATTCTTAAAGATTTCATTATTTTGAAAGTCACTATTTGCTACTATTGCAATATCAATAGTTTTAAGTTTTTCACTTTCTGCAATATTAGAAAAAGCCATATTAAAGAAAGTTCCTAATATTATTGGGAAGGCAAATGTCCAAAATATTAGCATTCTATTTTTAAAGAGAGTTTTTAATGAATATTTAAAATTATGTAAAAACATTAGTCACGTAGTTCCTTTCCAGTTAATTCTAAGAACACATCATTTAGTGTTGGTCTTTCTGAATTAATTTTGTTATAATTTATACTCTCTTTTTTCAAAAATTCTACCATATCTACTAAGTTGTTTTTGCCTTCTTTATATTTAACTAGCAAAATTCCGTTGTTGTATGTTACTTCATCTACATTTTTTAATTGTTTGATTTTTTCTATGTATTCGTTGCTTAAGTCATTTACCTCTACTGTAACTTTTTCATCAATTTTAGCTAAATCTTTTATGCTCTCTGTTGTACCTTGAGCAAGGATTTTTCCTTTATCCAAGATGATTACTCTATCACATAAAATTTCTACTTCTTCCATGTAATGTGTTGTATATACTATTGTTGCACCATTATCTCTTAACTTTTTGATTCCATCTAAAATGTTATTTCTACTTTGTGGATCAACTGCAACTGTAGGCTCGTCTAAAAAGATTAATTCTGGCTTATGAGCAATACCACAAGCTATATTTAATCTTCTTAATAAACCACCTGATAATTTTTTAGGTAAAAACTTTTTAAAGTCTTGTAAACCAACTAGTTCAATTGCTTCTTCTATATATTTTTTTCTTGTAGCTTTATCTTTTATATATAAACCACAGAAATAATCTATATTTTGGTATACTGTTAATTCATCAAATACAGATACATCTTGGAAAATAACACCTATTTTTCTTTTTATATCATAACTATCTGGTTTCATTTCTTCACCAAATATTTTAATTGAACCTTTTGATGTTTTTAATAAAGATAAAACACAATTTATTGTTGTAGATTTACCACTTCCATTTGGTCCTAATAAGCCTAAAATTTCTCCTCTATGAACTTCAAAAGATAAGTCGTCTATTGCTTTTAACTCCTTATAATCCTTTACTAAGTTTTTTACTTCAATTATGTTTTCCATTTTCAATTCTCCTTTTATATTATATGTTTAAATTTTGATTTTTAATTTTTCTCAGCTACCCGACATAACGCTTAAGTAATTGTATGAAAAATTAAAAATCTAAAAATTAAACTATTTATATAATTCTAAACAATTTAAAATCCAGTGAATCTGAACTTACTAATTTAAAATCTACTCCAAAATAATTACCTTCAACTGCTTCATTTATTGATGTTGAATGTAAATGTGCATAATAGCATCTTTTTACATTATATTTTTTCATTATTTGTACAAATTCTGGTTCAACATTATGTATTAAATCTGCTTTTGTAATTGGTGGATAATGCATAAATGCTATTATTTCTTTGTTTGTACTGGTTTCATAATTTCTATTTGCAGCATCTTGCAAAGATAATTCTAATCTAATTGCTTCTCTTCTTAACATTTTTTCATTGTTTTCTTCGGTTATACTCCAACCTCTTGTTCCAGCAATTATGTAGTTTTCATATTCAAAACTATTATTAAAAAGAAAATCTATATTATTAAAATTATTTTCTTTTAAAAATTTTCTCATCCCAGTAAGTGTAGTCCACCAATAGTCATGGTTACCTTTTAATATTAGTTTTTTACCTGGTAAATCATTTATATATTTAAAATCTTCATCTGTTTCTTTTAAATCTATTTCCCAAGAAAAATCTCCTGGCAATATTACCAAGTCATTTTCTGTTACTTTAGATAGCCAATCTTCTTTTATTTTTTGCTCGTGATTTGTCCAATTTTCACCAAATACGTCCATTGGCTTTGAATGTTTTAAAGATAAGTGCAAATCGCCTATTGTATATATTGCCATAAAATCTCTCCTTTCTAATTATTGTACGCAAAATATATTTTTTCTTCTTATATAATTATAATTTCAAATTTGGTATTGCATTTAGGTCAAGTGTGTCGCGCTTTCCTACAACATAATTGTAATATCCAGCAGATGCTATCATTGCAGCATTATCTGTACATAGCTTTAAGTCTGGCATATATACTTTTACTCCGTCTTTTTCAAGTTTCATAAATTCATTTCTAATATAGCTGTTTGCAGATACGCCTCCTGCTAATGCTATTGTTTTAATTCCTGTTTTATCTATTGCCTTTTTAATATTTTCAATTAACACCCCTGTTACAGCTTTTTCAAAGCTTATACATAAATCTGCTTTATTTATATCAGGTGTTTTATGGTTTAAATTTATTACCGCTGTTTTTATTCCACTAAAACTAAAATCTAAATTATCAAAATGTGTTTTTGGCAAGTCAAATATTGGATTTCCTTCTTTTGCAAGTTTATCAACTTTTGGCCCTCCAGGATAACCAAGTCCTACTACTCTTGCAACTTTATCAAATGCTTCTCCTATTGCATCATCTCTTGTCTTGCCTAGTACTTCAAATCCTGTATAATCTTTTACATGTACAATTTGTGTGTTTCCACCTGACATCATCATACATAGAAATGGTGGTTTCAATTCCTTATATGTAATATAATTTGCAGCTATATGTCCTTGTATATGATTTACTCCAACTAATGGTTTATTATTTGCAAAAGCAAGTGCCTTTGCATAAGATAAACCAACCAAAAGAGCACCAACAAGACCTGGGCCATATGTTGGAGTTATTGCATCTATTTGCTCTAAAGTTACATTAGCTTCTTTTAGAGCCATTTTTACAACTCTCGAAATAGCCTCAATATGATTTCTTGAGGCTATTTCTGGTACTACTCCACCATATTTTTCGTGTATTGGTATTTGTGTATCGACTATATTTGATAGAATTTCTCTACCATTTTTTACTATGCTTGCTGCTGTTTCATCACAGCTTGATTCTATTCCAAGTGTTAGTACGTCTTTTTCCATTTTTAAACCTATAATCCTTTCGTTTTAGGAACAATTATAATTTCATTATTTGTAAAAACTTTCTTCTTTATTTATTAGTATGTATTTTAACTTAAACCAAATATCGTTAGTCCTAGTTTAATCAAATTATCATTTACAAAACCAAGTGCTGGCGAAATAATAGTTCCAGCTAGTCCTGTAATGTATAGAACTATAAATAAAACATAAAATATCATTTCGTTTCTAACAAAAAATTCTTTAGCTTTATATGGTAGAAATGGCATAATAACTTTTGAGCCATCAAGTGGTGGCAATGGAAGTAAGTTAAATAAGCCAAGTCCAACGTTTGTTGCAACTGCAAATATTAGTATTTTTATTATTATTTCTGCAGTTTGACTTGAAGCCATTAAGAACATATTGTTTCCCCAAAACACTATATTTGAGTTTGTTGCTTTTAGTGTTATACAAGTAATTATTGTAAATACTATTGCAAGTAAAAAATTCATTATTGGTCCAGCAATTGAAACTATTGCTTGAGCTTTTTCTACACTCATTTTTCTACTATAATTTCTTGGATTTACATGTACTGGTTTTCCCCATCCAAATCCTGCAACTAATAATAGTAATGAACCTATTGGATCTAGATGCTTTAATGGATTTAGTGTTAATCTTCCTTCTCTTCTTGCTGTATCATCACCTAATTTATCTGCAACAAATGCATGTGCAAATTCGTGGAATACTATTGCTACAAGTACTCCTGGTATTGTTAATACTAAACTTAACAATTTTCCTTCTACTGACGCATATTGAGATATTGTAAATACTGCCAATACGCCAATAATTATATATATAAATCTTTTATCAAATGAAAAATTGAACATATTCTCTCCTTTGT
>JAFRFO010000080.1 GCA_017434295.1 Clostridia bacterium | reverse complement strand
TACTATTCCAAGTTATTGTCTGTACATTGGTTGCTGTACTTCCATTAACAATGCACTTTCCAATTTCTAAAGTACCTGAAGATAAATTAGATTTAAATTTTACTATATTTACTGGGTGTCCAATGCAATCAGATACATCAGTTTCACTTAATGCCCAACCATATCCATCCATAACAACACCATACGTTCCATTCATTGATAAATTTGTATACCATACATCTTGCAAATTTTTTGTTCCAGATTCAGTAATAGAATCAACAATATAACTACTAATTAATCCCATTCCTTCAGAGCTAGGATGTATTCCATCCACAAGATTAGATGTTGTTATGCCACATTGAGTTAAATCTATACATTTTAAGTTGAAAAATTCACAAATCTTTTTTATTTCATTATTGTAATTTGTAAGAGATGTCATATTATAATAACTTGTAGTATATGTTGGTAAAATACATATTATCTCTGCATTTGGATATAAATATTGCATTCTTTTTATTGTAATTGAATACGCTTCAACAAAACTAGAATAGGTATTACTTGTAGTATTTAATGTGGTTGCATATGTTGCAGAAGAATCAAAAGTACCCATTGTTACTGACCCTCCTATATCATTTGTTCCTCCATAAAACAATATTACATCTGGTGTCCCATTATCATCTAAATGTCCTAAACGTGTCATACTTGCCATATGCCTATCTGGACCCAAATCTCCACTATTAGATGTATTAGTGTTAGAAACACGTGAACCTGCCCAACTTTCATTAATACCTAATTCCATTTCTAAGGAATCTATTACTCTTCCCCACCAAGTTTCTTCTCTTGATATTTGTATAAGACCATTTACAGCTTCTTCTGCTGTTTGAACATATCTTGCTCTATTTCCTTCTGGTATATATCCTTTTAAAGTTGAAATGCTATCTCCTAAAATTGAAACTTTGCAACCCTTATATTTATTTTCATTGTTAAAGTCACTCCAAATATCATTAAGATTTATTTCATATTTATTATCTTTTGTTATTAAAACACTTTTATTTAAATCAATAGTTCCGTACTTTCTTAATATTTCATAAACATTATCTTGTTCTATTTTTCCCATAGTATCTAAAGAACTATTAATAATTTCTAGTTTTATCTGTTCTATTATACTGGATTTTTCATTTTTTTCTCGAGCTTCTGTGGCTTTCTCCATAGCATTTTCGCTACCTGTAATAGCTGATATTGTTACTCCGAGCCAAAATTAATAAGACCACTATGGTCACTATCAACGCAATTAAAGTTATTCCTTTGTTTCTCTCTTTTTTTACCATTTGTATATTCCTCCATATTTAAATAAATTACACAAAAATAATACTCCAAATGGGTTATTTTGTCAACCCCATATGGAGAACTTTTATATAATATTTTTGAGGTGAAATTTATGCAAACAAGATTGAAAGAATTAAGAGAAGATAATGATTTAACTCAAGATTTTTGTGCCAAATTAGCTTATATTTCAAAAAATTCTTATATTAGATATGAAAAAGATGAAAGAATGATTCCTTTAGATACAATGAAAATTTTTGCAAATTATTATAAAACTTCAATTGACTATATTGCTAAATTAACAGATGAGAAAAAACCATATCCAAAAATAAAGTAATTGCAATGGCTTTATTTTGATATGGTTTTATTATATTTTTATATCATAATTATAACTATAATTGCGCAACAGCTGTTGCGCAATTTAAAACAATTTTATTTTTCATAACTTTACTCTTGTTAAAAAAGTTTTCTATAAATATAACGCAAATTGCACCAGTTGGTGCAATTTGCTGTAGTGAAAATAAAAAGACGACTCTTTCGAGCCATCTTTTTGTCTTCTATTTATGTTGCGGTCGACATAAGTCGCCCAACCTTGTAATTTCATTATAATATATTATATCAATTTTGTCAAACAAAATTCATTAAAAATAATATAAAATTCATTAAAAATGATAATTCATCTTCAATTTTCTTTATAATTTTTAACATATTCACTGTTTCAGATAATACTTCAACATTTTTTTCATTTTCTTTCTTATTAATTTCATTTATATTTTTTGAAACTAATAATTTTATTGCATCTAATTTTTCATTTAATTTAATGTATATTTCTTTTCCTAATGCTACATCTGCAAAACGCGGTGTTTTTTCTTTATCAGAAGTAAGTGGAATAACTGTTACAACTCCAGATAAATTCGAATTATGCTTATCTACAACTATACAATAATGTAATCCACCTTCCTCATTTCCTATATTGTATCCTAAATTAACTTTTATTACATCTCCACTTTATAATGCTTTTTAATTTTAAAATGATTTACTTTCAAATTATTAAACTTATGTTTTGTTATATTATGGAATGATTGTTTGTTTTTGGCTGGGGTGGTGTGATTCGAACACACGAATGTCGGAGTCAGAGTCCGATGCCTTACCGCTTGGCGACACCCCAATATAAAACAATTGCTATAATAACAACATAGTTATTATAGCAAATTTTATACTAATTTTTCAATAGTTTTTCATATTTTTCATAATTTTTACAATTATTTTTAATAAGTTCCCAAAATCTTTTGCATTCTGTTTTATATTTTAAATGGCAATATTGTTTTAGTACCGCATAATCAATTACATCTCTATTAAACATTACTATATCTGGATTAATTGTTATAACGCTATTTTCACATTTTCCTATCCCATTAAACCTGCAAAGTTTGTAATCTTCTGGTGCAAATCCCAAAAGTTTTCTCATCTTTTCCATTGCTCTTTCTATTTCTACTTTAGCAATTGCATCATACATTTTATTTATTGCAAAGTCTAGCATTTCTTCACTATTAACCTTTTTATATTTATTTTGAAGAGTAATTTTAATTGTATCTTCATATACATTTAATTCCATTACTTTAATATTTTTATATTCAATTTTCAATCTATAATCATTACCCAATATCTCAACTGGATGTCTTTCTATTACTTTTATACTATTTTTTATATTTATATTGTTTTTAACTTTTACTATATTCATGGCTTTTACCTCCAAATATGTTTTTACGAATTGTTGTTCGCTTTGTTAAAAACATTTTATACCTTTATTTAAAATTTGTCAATAGTTTTTCGAAAAAAAGTTCGGTATTTTTTTAAAATAATAAAAAGTGCTATTTCTAGCACTTTTTTTATTGACTTTCAGCCTTTATTATTACTCATCTTCAGAAAATGATATTATTTGATTCTTTCTTTTTTTAGTATCTTTAGTTGCAACATATTCAACATTATCTGCAGTTTCATAGTCTTCTGTACTATAATCTACTAAATTTTTAATATCATTAATGTATATGTTTTCTTCATATTTTTCTGTTCTTTCCTCATCAAGTTGAATTGAATACTTATTTAAAACTTCTCTTTCTGCTTTTCCAACTTTTTCAAACCCCATACCTAAATACTTGCTTCTCCAAATAATATGCCTTTGTAAGCTATCAAATTCACTATTTTGTAAATCTTCATAATTATACTCAACAGTAAATTTCATGTTTTTTATACTTATTGTAAGATTACTCCAAGTATTTCCTTTTTCTATTTTTTTATAAATTCTATGTAATTCCTTTATTTTATCATATAGAATTTCAACTAAGCGTAAATATTGAGTTTCCTCTAAATTGAATTTATTTGGAATTTCATATACATTTATAGGATTTTTTCTTAAAATTCCTTTTGGTATGTAATAGAAAAATAGCTCACCAGTTTCAACATTTCCAAATCTTTCTATTACAGAAGAATATAAATATAATTCATCCCATTTTTCAGGTATCATATAAAACAATTTCTTTTGTATATCTTCGTATATTTCTCTTACTTTTTTTGGTGTTTCTAACATAACTACCTCATAATTAAACTATTTCCTGACATTTCTTGTGGTTTTTCTAATCCCATCATGTCAAGCATTGTTGGTGCTAAATCTGCTAAGATTCCACCTTCTCTTAATTTAATTTTATTTTTACCATTTATTACTATAATTGGACCAGGATTTGTTGTCTGTGCTGTATGTGGTTCTCCAGTTTTATAATCTATCATCTGTTCACAATTTCCATGATCTGCTGTGATTATTAAGTTTGCTTCTTTTTCTTCTATTAACTCTACAATTTTTCCAACACATTCATCAATTGTTTCTACAGCTTTTATTGCTGCTTCTAAGCTTCCTGTGTGTCCTACCATGTCTGGGTTTGCAAAGTTTAATATGATGTTGTCAAATCTATCATTTTTAATTGCGTCACATACTTTTTCTGTAACTTCGTATGCACTCATTTCTGGTTTTTGGTCATATGTTTCAACTTTTGGAGATGGTATTAATATTCTATCTTCTCCAACAAACTGTTTTTCTTCTCCACCATTAAAGAAAAATGTTACATGAGCGTATTTTTCTGTTTCTGCAATTCTTAATTGTGTATATCCATTTTTGCTTATATATTCTCCAAATGTGTTTAATAATGTTTCTTTTTTGAAAGCAACTTCAACATTTGGCATTGTTTCATCATAAGGTGTAAAACATACATAATGTAAATTTAAATCTTTTTTGGTTTCAAATTCGTTGAAATCAGTATCTACTAATGCTCTTGTTATTTCTCTAGCTCTGTCTGGTCTAAAGTTAAAGCATATTACTGAATCGTTTTTGCCAATTGTAGCTATTGGTTCATTGTTTGTATTTACAATAACTGTTGGCTCAATAAATTCGTCAAATACTTCTTTTTGATAAGAATCTTCTATTGCTTTTATAACGTTTCCAGCTTGAATTCCTTCACCTTTAACCATTGCATCGTAAGCTTTTTGAACTCTTTGCCATCTCTTATCTCTATCCATTGCATAGAATCTACCACTTATTGAAGCAATTTTTCCTACACCTTTTTCTGTAATTTTTTCTTGCAATTTAGTAATGTAGTTTTCAGCTGAAGCAGGTGGCGTGTCTCTTCCATCTAAAAAGCAGTGAATATATACATTATCAAAATCTCTTCTTTTTGCTAATTCTAGTAAGCCATATAAATGTCTTATATGACTATGTACTCCACCATCAGATACTAAACCTAATATATGAAGTTTTGAGTTGTTTTCTTTACAATTATCAATAGCTGCAATTAGTTCTTGATTAGAGAAGAAATCACCATCTTCTATTGATTTTGTTATTCTTGTTAATTCTTGGTATACAATTCTTCCAGCTCCTATATTGGTGTGTCCAACTTCTGAATTTCCCATTTGTCCTTCTGGTAATCCTACATATTTTCCACTTGTATATATATCTGTATTTGCATATTTTTTCATTAGTTTATCTATATTAGGTGTATTGGCTAATTTTACTGCATTACCTTCTTTTTTTCTGTTATCTCCAAATCCATCTAATATCATTAGCATGGTTAATTTGTCTTTCATAATTCTATACCTTCCTTCAAATTCATTTGTAATTTAACAATTGTACTATAATTTGATATATTTTTTATTTAATTTATAATTGTTAATAATTACAAAACTATTTGTCAAAATTTACTATTTTGGCAAATTCTTCTGGCTTTAGGCTTGCTCCTCCAACTAGTCCTCCATCTATGTCTGGCATTTCAAATAATTCTTTTGCATTTGAACTTTTTACGCTTCCACCATATTGTATTATAACTCTTTTAGATACGTTTTGTCCATATATTTGAGAAATTTTATCACGTATAGCTTTAATGCTGTTTTCAGCGTCCTCGCTAGTTGCAGTTTTGCCTGTACCAATTGCCCATATAGGCTCATAAGCAATAATTATACTCTCAACTTGTTCATTTGTCAAGCCTTCTAACGCCTTTTGAGTTTGATTTGTTATTATTTCTATTGTTTTTCCTGCTTCTCTTTCTTCTAATGTTTCACCAACACATACTATTGGTTTTAATCCATTTTCAAATGCTGCTTTTATTTTTTTGTTTACTGTTTCATCAGTTTCGTTGAAATATTGTCTTCTTTCAGAATGACCAATTATTACATATTCTACATTTATTGATTTTAACATTTGGGCTGATACTTCTCCAGTATATGCTCCACTTTTTTCAAAATGCATATTTTGTGCACCTATTTTTATGTTTGTGTCTTGTACATTTAATAATGCATAGAAAAGGTCTGTATATGGTACACATAGTATTACTTCGTTTTCTGTGTCTTTTACTAGTGGTGCAAAGTCTTCTATAAATTTTATTGCTTCGTTTGGAAGCATGTTCATTTTCCAGTTTCCTGCGATTACTTTTTTTCTCATGGGTTTTCTCCTTAATTATTTTAATCTTAAGTGAAATATATTAGTTTTAAAATCCTTGCTGTCGCAACTTCCAGATTAAAATAAACTTGTCTGTAAGTTGCTCCAATCGCACTCACTTCGTTCGTTTGATCGCTACCGCGGATTTTAAACTTAATATATTTCACTTTTAAATTTATAATGTATAATTTATAATTTATACCTTATACTTTATAATTATTTATCAAGTAAGCATTCAATTCCAGGTAATTTTTTGCCTTCTAAGAATTCTAAAGATGCTCCACCACCTGTTGAAATGTGTGTCATTTTGTCTTCTAATCCTGCTTTTTTAACTGCAGCAGCTGAATCTCCACCACCTATTATTGTTTTTGCATCTATTGAAGCTAATACTTTTGCTATATAGTTTGTTCCTGCTGAGAATTGTGGGAATTCAAATAAACCAACTGGTCCGTTCCAAATAACAGTTTTTGCTTTTTTGATTTCTTCAGCAAAGATTTCTCTTGTTTTTTCTCCAATGTCAAATCCTTCCCATCCATCTGGAATTTCTGTCCAAGCTACTGTTTTACTTTCTGTATCTGGTTTAAATTCTTTGCCAATTCTTGTATCTACTGGTAATACTAAATTTACTCCTTTTGTTTTAGCTTTTTCCATTAATTCTTTTGCTAAATCTAATTTATCTAATTCGCAAAGTGAATTTCCTACTCCATATCCTTGTGCTTTAAAGAATGTGTATGCCATTCCTCCACCAATTAATAATGTATCTACTTTTTCTAATAAGCTATCTATTACACCTATTTTATCAGATACTTTTGCACCACCTAATATTGCAACAAATGGTCTTTCTGGATTGTTTATTGCATCTCCTAGGCATTCTAATTCTTTTTCAATTAAGAAACCTGAAACAGCTGGTAAAAATTTTGCAACTCCTGCTGTTGAAGCATGTGCTCTGTGAGCAGCGCCAAAGGAGTCATTTACATATACTTCTGCCATGCTTGCTAGTTCTTTTGCAAATCCTTCATCATTGTCTGTTTCTTCTCTATGGAATCTAACATTTTCTAATAACATAACTTCGCCAGATTTTAAGTTTGCTGCTTTAGTTTTTGCATCTTCTCCTATTACGTCATTTGCCATTATTACTTCTTTTCCTAAAACTTTTGCTAATTCTTTTGCTACAGGTTTTAAAGAAAATTCTTCTTTGAATTCTCCTTTTGGTCTTCCTAAATGTGAGCAAAGAATTATGGCACATCCATTTTCTAATAAGTATTTTATTGTTGGTATTGCTGCGATTATTCTTGTTGCATCTGTTATATTTTTTTCCTCATCCATTGGTACGTTAAAATCGCATCTTACCAATACTTTCTTTCCTTTTAAATCAATGTCTTTTACTGTTTTTTTCATTTTTATTTCCTCCTATTTTTTCCGGTCAATTGGTTCCGGGTTTAAATTGACAGTTTTTTTTAATCAATTGTCTCCTGTTTTTATTGACCACTTTTTATATTTTTTCCTTATGATGTAATTCTATAACAAAAAAGAATACTTTTCAAGTATTCTTTTTGAATTTTTTGGACTTATTTATTATCCAAAAATCTTAATTAATAATTATTTATTCTTCATTAAAAACTTCAATTGATTGATAAATAATATCTTCACAAATATCAAATTCTTCTCCCCATGTTACAGTACCAAAAGCTACTTTAACAGAATTAAAAAAATCTACATCTTTTAATTTCTTAAAAACACC
>JAFRFO010000002.1 GCA_017434295.1 Clostridia bacterium | reverse complement strand
CTATATCATCCCTAACTACAGTAAATAATTCTGAAATCATATATATTAGTTCTAGTCTATCTCTAATTTCTTCGAGAGTAAGTCCATTTTTTGACTCTGCAAGAATCTTTATTATATATGCTCGTCTTGTTCTAATATAATCTCTATCTGTTCCTTTAGTAGCTAACATCTCCCAAGATATATTTTTAGATATTCTTTTAAATTTGCTTTTTCCTCTTGCTCTATTTAGTGCTTTTATTCCTTTATCTGTTATAACATACGATTGCCCTATGTTTTCTGTATATGTATTTGTACCAATTTGAACAGTTACTTTTTTGGTTACTTGTTTAACTAAATCTAATTTTATTAACCATTTGGCTATCATTCTAGCATATTTATCTGATGATCCCTCTGTATCTGTTCTTAATTTATTTTTTTCTTTTGTATCTTCTTCATTTGCTAAAGTCATTATCAATATATCTTGTGGTAAACTTGTAAATCCATCTTCTCCAACAAATCCAAGTTTTTGTCCAAGTTCAAACTTTGTTTTTTCGGTTCCATCTTCTAATAAATTTAATATTCTAACTGCGGGAGAATAACTTAATATTGCTTCTTCTAATATTTCATTTCGTTTTATCCCTTGTTCACTATCAGAAAAATTTAATCCTGATTCTGTAATCTCAAAAGTATCATCATAGTAATTATATTTTATAAAACCTAAACATTGTGCCCATCTTAAAAAATTATCTGCAGGCCAATCACTTATAAAAGGTCTTTGTTGTCCTTTTACGGTTGCTTGAATAATTCCATTGCATCTTGCAGAAGATCTCGGAGAAAATGCAGTCCCTACTAAATCTCCATATTTTAATTTTAGTGGTCTTGAATTCATTGCACTTAATAATCTTTTTCTACCATCTCTTTCTTCAATTAATTCAGTTATTTTACTTGTAACTAGGTCTTCATATACTTGAGATCTTTCATTAAAAATTGAAACTACTTTATACAACGCATCAAAATCACTTGGATCTTGTACCCAGCCAAATGTTCTAAAACTTGTTTTATCCATATCTTTTACTTCTATCAATTTATTTGCCCCCTTAATAATTGATTATTAATACTTCTTTGCTCTTTCCTTTTTTTGTATTATAACTAGAATTTGAATAATCATTATCTAGATATATTACCTTATACTTTTTACTCCATTCTTTAAGTAATGTATTTTCTTTTCCCTTATGTTCTATCACATTTGATAATGCAAATTTAATATTCTTTTCATTGGCTCTATCTAAGAAATTATATAGTTTTATCTCTTCTTCTTCTTTCCAATCTTTAAAGCCCCTATTTCCATCATTATAAGAACCTGTTGTAATTAAATATGGTGGATCACAATATATAAAATCATCTTTTCCCAAGTTTTCAATAGAAACCTTATCAAATTCCTTTGATAAAAAATTTATATTCATATTTTTTAATTTTTCTGAAAATAAAATTAAGTTATTCTTCATATTTTCTGAAAATTGGCTTCTATTTCTTCCAAATGGATTATTATATTCTCTATTATTATTAAATCTAAATTGATAATTGAATGAGTAACACGTTAAAGTATACAAATCTATAGGATCTTTTGTTTCATTATAATGAATTCTAAATTTTTTATATGCTCCCTCATTTTCCTTACTCAATCCAAATTCTTGTATGTTTGTATTTATTCTTTCTAATACACTTTCTACTGGGCTTTTATATAATTCTTTATATAAATTGATAATAAAATCATTTATATCATTGCATATCGTTCTATTACTTTTAACATTAATTCCCACATTAAATCCTCCAGAAAACAAATCAACAAATGTATTTATATTTGTTGGAAAGTATTTCATTAATTGTGGTAATAATTTGTATTTTCCTCCTATATAGTTCAATGGACTCTTGATATATTTTTTGTGACTATCTACTACATAATTTTCGGTATCGTAAAAATATTGTTCTTCATCTTCCATTAACATTGCAGGTGCTGTCTCTAAAATAGGTATATTGATATAAATATTATTCATATTAATTCTTTGGTCTTTTTTTCTGTAAAAAATATATTCATAATGTTTCTCTATTTTTTTTGTTAACTTGTTTTGATATTGCTTATAAGGTATCTTATAAAATTTATATGTATTTTTTTCTCCATATTTTTTTAATATATGTTCTATTTCTTCTTTTTTCAGTATACCTTCTTGATTATAGCTCATAATAATATGTTTAAATCTTGCATTACATATTAACTCTTCCAACTCACTATAAACTTTAGCTTTTATGCAATAATTTGATTTTTCATTATCATAAGTTCTTATTCCAGTTTTCCCTTTGATATTTGGTTTATCATATCGTGCTATAGTTTCTAGTAAATGATAGTTGGGAAGATATTGTCTAGAATTATAAGGTGGATCTATATATAAAATATCTCCAGTTATTTTTTTTATTAATTCATTTGCATCTTCTCTATAGCATTCATTTTCCTCATTATTATCTATTACATTAAGCCTAATCATCTCAAATTGATTTAATGCCCTTTTATCCCAATCTTTCAAGTATGCTCCATATGTACCTGTAATATTAGAAACAAAAGGAACTCCTTCAATCAAAGTTGCTAATAAATAAAAATATTCATTTTCATTTATTAAATTTTCTTTTTTCCATTTTTCAATGGTAGTTCTTATATAATCAATTCTCTTTGCATTCTCTGGAGTTAAATACATTCTTTCACAAGTATCATTTGGAGAATAATTATTATGTATAAACGTATTATATTTTTTATTCTTAATACTTGTTGTTTCTAAATAATCTAATATATTTTCAGTATTTAGCTTATTTTTTATCTTTTTAAAACTAGGAACTTCATTGTTTTCTATTGTTGCTTTTTGAAGCACATATGAAAAATACAAAATATCATTTGAAATTATTTTAAATCTATTCTTAAAAAATCTAGCTACTGAGGATGTACCTGAAAACAAATCACAAAAAACTTTCTCATTTCCGTCACAGTTATCTTTTATTACTTCATTTATATTCTTTAATAAATTAGTTTTATTTCCAATATATCTCATTTTTCCTCCTTTGCATCCTAAAACATCCTTATTCTATTACAATATATTTTTTTTTTCAATATATTTCACCAATCTTTTACAATTAATTCCTATCAAAGAAATGATCATATATGTAACCTGCTTTTATATACTTCTCTGTCAATTCCATTTTCTTCTTTTCTAATAGCTCTAAATATTTTTGCTTAAATACATTTTTGCAAATCCATTTAACACCTTTGCTAGAAATAACAACTTTTCCATCAATATAAGATTTATATTTACTTAATCCACTATCACACATTTTCCTAATTGCTTTTCTAATAGTAACATCTTCTCTATCAAAATACTTGCATAGCTGTTTTATATCCATATCTTCCTTCCACCAATTTTCTTCATGCTCTATTTTTAATAGTTCTTCATATTGTTTTATCCTATCTTCAAAAAAATCTACATCAGCATCAATTAAAGATTTTTCTTTTTGGAAATACACCTGTTGTAGCCATGCAAATCCTTCTATTAGAATAAAATAATTATTACTTTTTATTTTTTCACTTCTCCATCTGCATGTAGGATGCTTTTTTGACATTACATTAACGGCTTTTCTCAAATCTGTATGTGTAATTTCTTTTCCATTTTTAGTAGTTACTCCCCACATATTAAATCTTCTTAAAATTTTTTCGTATGATAGAAAAACACTATCCAATCTAGATTCTGGAGTCATCCACATTATTTATCACTTCCTATCTTTAAAGATTTATTAATGCTAGTTTACGAAGCATTAATAATTAGCAAAATTCATTTTGCTCGAATATAGGTAGTATTTTTTAGTACCTAATATTCGCCAGCTTGGGGCATTGACCCCCTTTTTGCTGTTTAGGGAAAAATCCCTAAAACCCTTTTTGGCTCTCCGAGGGAAATTTTTTATTCATTTTTTTAGTAATTTTTGTTTAAATTTTAGGAAAAGTCTAAACGAAAAATTCAAACTTTTCCTATTTACAATTATTATTATTTATATTATAATTTTATTAGATTTTTAGATTGAGTTAGCAAATAGTTTGGTCGCTTATGCTAACTTTTTCTTTTGCTTTTATTTCTTCTACAATTGAAATTCCATAACACATTTCATTCAGAACTTCAACCATTTCTTCTGCAATTTCTGTGTCATTTTCAGTAGATAATTGTTCAATTAATTGCTCTTTATTGTATCTTGTTGTAATAGCAATTGGTAGTTCATTATCATATCTATTACAAATAATTTTATATAATTTTTCTAAAGCCCATTTGCTTAGATTTTCATTACCAAAATCATCAATAATTAACATGTCCACATTAGAATATAGTTCAATAATTTCCATTTCTGATAGTTCATCTTTATTAAATGATTCTTTAATTCTATCAATTATGGAACTACTCTTTTCCATCAATACAATTTTATTATTTTCAATCATTTTATTAGCAATACAAGCTGCTAAATATGTTTTTTCATAGCCTATATTTCCATAAATAATCAATCCATTTTTCATCTCAGATTTAATACATAATTTTGTAAATTTTATTAATTGATTCATAATAGATGTATCATCATATGTATCAATAAAATTTTCAAAATTATACTTTTGCAATCTCTTTTTCATATAGTTATCTTTATAAATATTATTTATAATTTTTCTATACTTTTCCTGTCTTTGTTTTTCTTCTTGTTCTAAATCAAATTCTTTCCAAAATGATACTGACTTTTCACAATTACATCTTTCATATTCAATCATGCTTTTCTCATAATTTACATATAAATAATCAAATCCAATTGGCTTTAAATTTTTATTACAGAATCCACATTTTGCGCCCTCATTTGTAATAACTTTATAATTTAAATTCTTTAAATCCACTTCTATTCTCATCTCCTTCTTTTTCTATTTTATTTCTAATCTTTTTCTCTTCTTTAGTGTTACGTTGCGTTACTGTAACGTTACTTTTTTCTTTTTCACTTTTCATTTTTTCACGATATTTTTGTTGCCTTAAGCAATTTTGTAGTCTAATTTCTTCAAGTTTATCAGCACTTTGATACTTAGACCAGTTTTTGATTTTATAAAAATTATCTTCTATAATAATCATTTTTAATTCTTCAAATTTTTCTAAACATTTGGTGATTTTTTTCTTAGACTTTCCCATAATCTTTGAAAATTCATCAACTGTCATTGGTTTATCTTCTGTAACTGATAATCTACCTTGATAATTGCATTTCATTGCTATTGTTAAAAGTTGTATCCATACTCTAATTAGTGTATCTCCATCCCTTTCACTTTCTAGCAATTTTATTTTGTTATTATCAAAAAAATTTGTAGATAATTTTAGCCATTGTAAATCTGCCATATCCTCCTTTCCTCGCTTCCTTTAGAATCTAATCTATTGATTCTTGTTCCATTTTTGATAAATATTCATCTAAAGCTCGTACTCTAAATAAATATTTCCCACCAACTTTTGAACATGGTATTTGTTTCCTTCTTACTAATTGATTTATTAACCAATAAGAAATTCCTAAATACTCTCCTGCTTCTTTCATCGTTAGTGTTGTTCTTTGAATCTTTTGTAGCTCCATTTGCTCACCTCCAATCTAAAAAAAATTATAAAATTTTGTTTTTGATATTGACGTATTGTGTTTTTCTATGTATAATATCGTTAACAATTGTTTTATTTGTATTTTAATTGTTAATATGTTGTAAGTCAATATTTTAGGCTCATATTTGATATACATATTAATTTTAAAAAATGCATTTCAGATTGTTAACAAAATTTAGGAGGCTATGATGGATATTCCTGAAATCAATTTTATAAACGATAAATTTAATATCACTTTCAATAAAAATAGCGAACATAGTCATAGAGATACTTTTTCAAAAGTTAATGCAATATATGTACCTGATTTAAATATTTATCAGATTTTAAAAAGTGAAAATGATTTTAAAACTAAAAAAGAATATAACTCTTATACAAAAAAATATAAAAGCAAAATGTGTACACTATATAAATCAGACTTTTGTAATGAAAAAAATAAAGTTGGAACAATATTATTTGACTTTTTAAAGTATGACTTTAATAATTTTGAAACATATCAAAAGTATGTATTTAAATATGGTTTTCCTGCTATATATGGATTATTTAATGATTTTGAAGAGGTAGAAAATCCATTTCATAAAACACCTAGATTAAAGGTTCTTGATGGTAAAAAAGCTATATACATAACTCCTGATGAATTTACTAAAATATGCAAAAAATTTTATACAGAAGAAAATATTAAATACATAAAAATAGCTCAAGGTTTTTTAAAGAAAGCTTTAATGTTTTCTTATAATCTAGATAATGTTGATTATCTAGAAAATTTATCTGTTAACCAAAGATTTTTAGTATATCAAAATACGACTCCTATGGCATCTATTATTATTCACATGTTAATATTTCATAATACTTCTGTAGGATATAGTTTAGATATAGTTAAGGAAGATTCATCTTTCCATGATCTTTTAAATTTTGAAGATAATGACCCAAAAAAATTGGCTAAATATATTCAAACTCACAAAAAAGAGTTTTCAAAAATACCTACTCAATTACTTAGTTTTACTTGTAAACAGCTTGAATCAGTATGTTTCATTAGTTTGTTGCAACTAATTCAAAATGAAATACCTGTTAATATATGCAAAAATTGTGGAAACTTTTTTGTTCCTACTTCAAAGAAAAATACATTATATTGTAATAACATCTTTGAAAATAATAAAACATGCCAAGAAATTGGAGCAATGATTACTTATAATGAAAATCTAAAAAAGGATGAGATAAATTCACTATATAGAAAAACACTATCAGCTAAGAAAATGTTAGCAAATAGAAATCCTGACATACCAATGTATTTAGAAAAATATGAAAAATGGAAAAAAGAAGCTAATCTATTTAAGAAAAATATTAAAGAAGGCAAAAAAACAGAAGAAGAATTTAAACAATGGATAGAAGAAACAAGAAAAAATTATTAGGAGGAATGAACAATGCAAATAATTGAATATAATTCCCAATATGATGAACAAATAAAAGACTTATTAGTAGAGCTTCAAAACTATTTAATAGATATTGATGATTGGCATACACAAGTAATGCTTCCTGAATATAGAGAAAAAAATTTTCAAATGGATATGAGAAAAGTTAATAATCAAGAAGGAAAAATATTTCTTGCGATTGAAAATGATTTAATTGTTGGATTGATTATGGGAATAGTCGAAGAAAAAGATGAGATTGATAAGCTTACCAATGATTGTGCTAAAACTGGTTCTGTAATTGAATTAATTGTTAAAAACAATATAAGAGGAAATGGTATCGGAAAGATTTTACTAGAAGAAATGGAAGAATACTTTAAAAATATTTTCTGTAAAAGAGTTAATATTGAAGTATTTGGTCCAAATAAAAAAGGACTTAACTTCTATGAAAAAAATGGTTATATATCTCGAGACATAATTGTTTCAAAAAAATTAAATTGAAAGGAACTATAAAATATGATTAGATATGTAGAAAAAACTCCATCTGCAGAAGAATTTAATTACTTAACAAATTCTGTAGATTGGGGAACTAGAGAAAATGACATAATTGAAGAAGCATTGAAAAATACATTATATTCACTATGTGTATATGATGATAGTAAACTAATTGGATATGGAAGAATTATTGGGGATAAAACAATATTTTTATATATTCAAGATATAATGGTCATTCCTGAATATCAAAATAAGCATATTGGCACTGAAATAATGAATAATTTATTAAAACAAATAAACGAATATAAAAAGATAAATCCTAGCATAAGAACATATTTAGGAGCATCAAAAGGAAAAGAATCTTTTTATGAAAAATTTGGATTTATTTCAAGACCTAATGAAGAATTAGGCTCTGGAATGATTTTATATTAATTAAATACTCCTCCCACCCATAGGTATGCTCGAAAGGAGGTGAAATGAGTAATGGCTGGGAGTATAGAAAAAAGAGGCAAAAATAGTTACAGGCTAATAGTATCTGAAGGATATGACTTACATGGAAAACCATTAATACATAGAAAGACTGTACACGGAACAAAAAAAGAAGCTGAAGTAGAACTTGCTAAATTTGTTACCGAAGTGCAAAATGGTTTAGTTATAGATGGTAAAGCCTTGAGATTTTCTGAATTCGTTGAAATATGGAAAAGAGATTATGGTTCAAAAGAACTAGCTCCATCGACATATAAACGATATTGTAGAATGTTAGAAACAAGACTTCTACCCTACTTCGGACGTTTTTACATTAATAAAATTAAACCAACTGACATTATGAAATTCTATGATTTACTTGAAAAAAATACTCAATTAGTTAGAAAACAAGGCAACAATGGTGCAAAAACTAAAAAACCTTTATCTGGTAAAACTATTTTAGAGCATCACAGATTATTAAGAGCAATGTTGCACAAAGCAGTTTATTGGCAATTAATAGTTACAAATCCTGCAGAACGTGTACAACCACCTAAAGCAAGAAAACCAAAAAGAAAATCTTATGATGATGAGCAAACTAAAATATTGTTAGAAAATTTAGAACAACTTTCTATAGAAGATACAAAATATAAAGTTGCAATCATCTTAACAGTTTTTACTGGTGTTCGTTTAGGTGAATTAATGGGACTTGAATGGCAAGACATTGATTTCAAAAACGGAATAATCTGTATAAATCGTTCTAGTCAGTATTTAGCTGATTTAGGAGTTTTTACAAAAGTACCTAAAACAGAAAGTTCTATAAGAGAGATTGCAATACCCGAATTTATCGTTTCTCTGCTTGAGGAATATAAGTTATGGTATGACGATCAAAAATCGTTTTACGGCGAATTATGGACCGATTCTGATAGATTATTTGTACAAGTTGATGGCAAACCTATGCATCCATCAACAATCAGTAAATGGTTTGTAAAATTTGTTGCACAAATTGGCTTACCTGTAATTAATTTTCACGGATTAAGACACACTAATGCAAGTTTACTAGTTGCACAAAATATTGATATAGCGGTTATTTCTGCAAGATTAGGTCATGCACAAATAAGTACAACACTTGATTTTTACGTGCATCCACTACTATCTCATAACAGAAAAGCTGGATATGCACTAGAAAACTTACTATTATCAACAAGGTCTTAATTTAAACTTTTTTCTAATTTTCACATAAGGCTAAAAAGCCGTTACAGTTTTCACGATATAAAATAAAAGGCAACTAAATATAATTTTAGATTTCCCATTGCATTTTATAATTTTTTAAATTATGTATAAAATTTTAATGTTTTTTTATTAGAGTTTAAGTAGCTTGAGGTAATTATCTTTCCCAACTTTTTCCCAAATCGACATAATAATGCTTTATTTTAGTGTTATTGTAAACCATTTGAGAATAACAAAAAATCACTAAAACCGTTATGGTTCTAGCGACTAAAGTTTGGTTGCGGGGGTAAGACTCGAACTTACGACCTTCGGGTTATGAGAAATGGAATGCATTTTTCGTTTTTTCTATTATGTTATAAAGAGTGCTATTCTGTAAAATTACAGCATAACACTCTTTTTATTATTTACTAATAATTCTATTATTTTTTAAGTTGGTAGGGGTATTTTTAGGGGTAAATAATTTTTATTCTACTATTTCATATCCTGCAATTTTATATCCCTTTAATCTTCTATTATACATTTTTTCTAAAACCTTCATATTATCTAAATAATCATAAACAATTACTTTTTCTTTATCTTCATGTTCTCTATGAAGTCTACCAACATATTGTATAATTCTCCCTTTCCATGAAACTGGCATTGTTAAAAATAATGTATCTAATCTACTATCATCAAAGCCTTCCCCTATTGAACTACTTGTTGCTAATATAATTCGTGGCTTATCATTTTCATCTGCTTCTTTGATAATATCTTGAATTTCTTTGGTTTTCTTTTTCCCCATATTTCCCTTATATACAACAACTGGTACATTTAAACTTTCTAAATTTTCTTTCAGAATTTTTAAATGTTCTACTCTTTCAGTTAAAACTATAGGAACTCTACCTTCTATAATACATTGCTTTATATCTTCAATTATCATGCTATTTCTAAAAACATTATGACACATATCATTAAGAATTTCAGATATTTGTATCTTATCTTTTTCTTCTATAGGAATATACTTGTAATTAGTTTTCTTTACAATTACAGTATGCTCCATCTCTTTATTTTGTTTTAATTCCTTATTAGATACTCTAACCCTTATATCACCACATTGCATATAAATAATCTTATGCCATCCATCTTTTCTTGTTGGTGTTGCAGTTAATCCATACACATATTTACTTCGTATAGCTTTTAATACTTTTTCAAAGCTAAATGCAGCAACATGATGACATTCGTCTACAATAACTAACCCATAATTTTTAACTATTTCTTCTATATTATCTTTTTTAAATAAAGATTGAAAACTTGCTACATCTAACCTTCCATTTAGATTTTCCTTACCGCTACCCAACTGCCCTATTTCTTTTTTGTTTATATCTAAAAAAAATGCTAATCTTTCTTTCCACTGGTCAAGTAAATTATTTCTATTTACAATTATTAGTGTATTAGTTTTTAATTTTGAAATAATATTAGCTCCTATAACCGTTTTTCCAAATCCTGTTGTTGCACATAACACACCAACTTCATGTGTTATTAACTCGTTCATTGCTTTTTCTTGTTTTTTATTTAATCTGCCACTGAATTTAAAATCTACTTCTATGCCTTTTTCTCTCTTATCTTTTACTACTAATTTAACATTGCTTTTATCACATATCTCTTTTATTTTTTCTAAACATCCTCTTGGTATAATTAAAAATCTTTCATCTTCTTCAAAACAACTTATTATTCTCGGTGTTGTTTTATAAAATATTGGCATTCTTAATTTTTGTAATTCATAAAATTTGGGATTAGTAAAACTTGCTAATCTTTTTAAATAAGTTATTTCATTTGGTAATAATTTTAATTTCTTAATATATATCTTATTTTCAATTATACATTCTACATTATTTATAAATACTGTATCTTTTATTTTTTCTTTTTTAGGAATATCATCATCATCTGATATTTCTTCTATATCTGGCTCTTTATAATCATCTTCTTTATATTTATCAATAAATCCATATATCTCATCACTTTTCATTCTCTTTATATTAGTCAATATATTTAATTGATTTGCTTGAATTTCAAAATATTTATCTATAAAAACTGTATTTCCACTTTTACTACTTTCTCCTTGGAATGGTAAGGCTATTAAATTCCCAAATCCACCTTTCGGCATTGTATCTTGATTTGGAAATAATCTATCATACGAGTCTAATTCTAATGATGCTTTCTCCATTGTTTTAGTTAATAATATATTACCCATTTTTCTAGCAATTCTAGCTGGAATACTTTCTTCAAAAAATATCCATATATGAGCTCCATTCCCTGATCGAGATTTTTCTACATATACTGGTATATGTAGTTCGTCACATATATTCCAGAATGTAATTACATCTTTTTCATATGTTTTCTTATCAAAATCTATTGCTAAAAAATTGCATAAATCTCCTGGTAACAGCGGATATATTCCTATGGTTATCTCGCCTTTTAAATGTTTTAAAACAACATCTTCTGTTAAAGGTAATAATTCTCTATAAGGACATTCACTACATTTTACTCTTGGTTTATCACATTTATATGTACTAAATTCATTTTTACAAACTGGTGAATATCCTGTTTTTCCAGTTTTATTATTTGTCCATCTCTTTGCATATAAATCATTTCGCCCTTTAAATATTTCCATAAAGATTTTTACTTTTTCTTCACTAGAAATAGCTTTTGATTCTATTTGGGCTTCTTTTTCTTCTTTTTTCCCATATATTTTTTCTTTTAATTCATTATTTTCTTTTTCTAATTTTTGTATTATTTGTATTAATTCTTTTTTATCAAAATCCTCTAACAAAGCTATCTCACTCCTTTTAATATTTATATTGTACCATATTTTTCAATTTTAATCAAATTATGTCAATCGTATTCGATTTTTAACAATAATATTTTCAAAAAAAATAAGAACATATATAAATATGCTCCTATATATTAGCAAATTGGATAGTCTCAAAGAAATCCAATACATTTTTAACTACATCATCTATTGGTAATTCTAACCAATTATTTTTTGCGGTATTTAAATTTCTTAAATAGTTTCGGTTATGTAATATCCTATTTAGTCTTTTAAATATATCATTTACATTATTTTCTTTCATTCCTTCATCTTTAAATATCAATATATTAAAACATTTTAATAGCTTTTCTTTATCTAAATTTTCATTATTAATCAAATAATAAAAATCAAAAATATCTTTATATCTAGTTGAAACAAAACCAAATTTTAATAATGACTTTAGTTTTTCAGTAAAAATCTGCTCTTTTGAATTAATTAATAATTTTACATTTTCGTTTATATTATTTAAGTCGAAACAATATTCATCTTGCTCAATATCAAAGTTCTTATGTACTCCTATATCTAACTTTGTTTCAATTTTAAAATGATTATTATCTTTAAGTTCAAGATATACTCTTTTTCCATTATAATCTTGATGACTTAATTCCTCTATTTTACCAATAATTTTTATACTAATATCTGTTTTTGGAAAATTTAATTTTTTTATAAATTCCTTTATTGCTTTATCATCTAATGAGTATTTTATAAAATCCAAATCTAAATCTCTAGTAGCACGTCTATTATCTTTTGAAATATTATGCATTACAACTCCGCCTTTTATAGTTATATTTCTATTTAATGAACTTTTAGATATTTTAGCTAGGAGTATATCTTGGCATACCTTTGCTGAAGCATCTAAAGGTTCATATCCATCATCTATATAGCTTTGTCTCATTTTTCTCAAATCCATTAAAACACCTCTCTTTGTAATATTTCATATATATATTCTTCATGTGGAAATAATTCAATGTACTCCTCTATTTTACTTACATCCAAATCATATATTCTTTTTCTATAATTAGAAATAATTTCCTTATAATAATCAAAAGCCATTTGATTTTTATTTCTTATTAACTCTATTAACATTCTTTCCTGATCATATACATTAATTGTAGCTCCCTCAATATTTATCTGTGTTTTACCAATTTCAAATAATTTTTCAGAAGTAAAAATTTGTATAATTTTTTCATCTTTTATTCTTAATGCATTTCTTTTTGTTGCTAAATTCATCTTACTTGGAATAACATCTGTTAAATTATGAAAATAAAAAGCACTATCCATTGTAAAAATAGCATTTTTATATTTTTTTGAAATCATTTCTAAATAATTAATATTTTCAGAATCCGAGTATAAATTTTTTTCTATTTTGTATATTTCTTTATTCTCTATTGCTTTTTTTATTTGATAGTCTGATTTATACATATCTTTAATCTCTTTATGGTTAAATATCATTTTTCTCACCCATCTATATTTTAAACTAAAAACTCACACTTGTCAAGTATGTGTGAGTTTTTAGTTTAATTTTTATCCCAATACAAATTGCTTAAATTTTTTAATTCATATTTAAAATCCTATAACTGATTATCAGTATAGTTATTCTTCAATTCTCTTGCTTTATTTGACCATTCTTTAAATTTTTTCTCTTTAAATTCCTTTGAATGATTATAGTGTAAACCATACATTCTTTTATATTCTCTATTATATTCTTTTAAAATTTTACTATTTTGTACCTTTTCTTTTCTCTTATTTATAGCACCAATTTCTTTACATGTTTTTTGTGTATCTTCATATAAATTATTACAATATATTTGGTCTGTTTTTTCTGGAATAAATAATTTATTACAATTTTCACATTTTTTTATAATAAAATTATTTTCAATCATTTTAAATAATTCAAGATTAATTTGTTCATTTGCTCTGTCTAACTCATATACCTGTTTTACAACAATATTATTATCTACAATTGCTTTTGCTAAATCAACTGCAGATAGATTAGCCATTTCATCTTTTAACTTTTTTTCTGTAATAAATTTTGTTTTAAATGTAGCATCCAAACAAATTGCATTGGTTGGTATAAATGTGAAATAATTTAAGCTAAATACTCCCTTTAATTCATATAAATACATTCTTTGTTCTGGTGATAAATCTCTAATAGCCTTTTCATTAACATATTTTGCCATTATTGATATTTTTTCACTTGTTTCACTCGATCTTTTTATGAAATCACTTATTAATGCATTTTTTGTATCTTCAAAAAATTGTATAACTGTCTGTTTGTCCTTGTTATATCTATTATTCATTGTGGTAGGGGTATTTTACTGGGGTAAAACATAAAAATAAGACTACTCATTTTATTG
Source organism: Clostridia bacterium (assembly GCA_017434295.1). Classification (GTDB taxonomy): domain Bacteria; phylum Bacillota; class Clostridia; order TANB77; family CAG-508; genus CAG-269. Next base: position 12,838 of record JAFRFO010000002.1, on the reverse strand, counting down.
TAGTCTTACTCCTGTATTAATTACATGATTTGTTTTTGATTTGCTAGTTTCGGGTTATGAGAAAATCCACCTTAATTCTCCAAATAATTAACCAATTTTCCATGTTCTAAAGCATATTTTATTTCAGATTTTGTACTATTTCCAATATATACATTAAAAATAATCATATTTTCCTTTTCCCAACCTTATTTTAAATTTTTTCTAATAAACTCTTCTATTTTATCAAAAGGAATAATATTTTTTTGATCATATAAATCGCAATGTGAGGCACCTTCAATTGAAAGGAATTCCTTATTATCCGCATATTTACTATCTTTAACCATATTATTATATGCATCTTTTCCAAAATAATAAGAATGTGCTTTATCTCCATGCACTATCATAACTGCATTTCTAATTTCATTTGAATAATATAATAATCTTGTATTTAATAATGATGTCCCTGCTGTAATGTTCCATCCACCATTTGAATTTAAACTTCTCTTGTGGTAACCACGAGGAGTTTTATAATATGCATAATAGTCTTTTACAAACTGAGGAGCATCATCTGGTAAGGGATCAACTACCCCTCCACCAAGTTTATATTCTTTGTTTTTGAAGTCTTCTGTTCTTTGTGTATTTATTGCTACTCTTGCTTGATATCTTGCTTCTTCATTATCGTCACTATCAAAGTATCCATTTCCTGTAACTCTAGACATATCATACATTGTAGATGCAACAGTAGCTTTTATCCTTGTATCAATACATGCTGTTTGAATTGCCATTCCTCCCCAACCACATATACCAATTATTGATATCTTTTCACTATCTACATTTTCTAGGTTAGATAAAAAATCAACTGCTGATTGAAAATCTTCAACATTTATATCTGGAGAATTCATATATCTTGGCTCTCCGCTACTTTCACCTGTAAATGATGGATCAAATGCTATTGTTAAAAATCCTCTTTCTGCCATTTCTTGTGCATATAATCCTGAACTTTGTTCTTTAACAGCACCAAAAGGGCCACTTACTGCAATTGCAGGAAGACGTCCTTCATATTCTTTTGGTACGTACATATCTGCAACTAATGTAAAACCAAAATGATTTTTAAATGTCACCTTTCTATGATTTACCTTTTCACTTTTGGGAAATACTTTATCCCATTCTTGAGTTAAATTCAATTCTTTATTCATATTTATAATTCCTCCTTATTAAAAATTTAAAAGTATCTATTACAATTACTTTTTTATTTATTTTTAATTCTATTTTAAACCTATTTTTTATTTATTAACCAAATTAATTGTTTCAAATCTTCCTCCACATTTCGCACACCTATATTTTCTAGTAAAATACCTATTTAATCTTTTTCTAAAAAATTCTTGATTGCACCCTTTGCAAATAATTTTATATTTATAATTGTTATTTTCTATAAATTCCACATTACTTTTTTCAAAATCTTGCCTTTTGTCTCCAACTCTAGAAATATCATATCCATAACTATTATTTAATAAATTAGCATATTTTTTAAATTCACTTCCATGATTATTACAAAATGGCAGACAATGAATTAATTCATGCATTATAGTGTTTTTTATAATATCATTCTCAAGTTTCATCACCCATGGACTTATTTCAATATGATGTTTATTAAATCTCTCATATTTAATAATTCTTCTTCTGCCTATTTTATTAATTATTTTATATCTTCTATCGGGTTCTTCTTGTTTACAACACCCATATCTTTTATTATTCCTTTTTGAAATAATTATATCTATTTTCCCATATTGTTTTTCATTTTGAATATCTATGCCAATCTCATTTAATTCTTTTACACATTCTATAAACAATTCTTGTAATTTTTGTTCCATTTTTTCTTCCTATTTTCTATATTAATTGTATTTATTATACTATAATTTTTTGTTACTGTCATTATTTTATCTTTTTATTTTTATATTTCTTTATTAATTCTCATAATTACAAATGTGCCTTATATATTATCTATAAAATTTAAGTTAATACTGTATTTTATTCATCAACTTAAATATATATCTAAAAAATATTGTCAAAAAAACAAAAATATGTTATTATTAATTATGTAAAATATTTCACAATTTAAGCAGAAATTATAAAAATGAATTATCAGTACCAATTTTTATATTTATAGAAAGGAATGGTATGTTATTATGGCAGAAATAGAGTTTAAAAGTAACAAACTTAAAAACTACATTAATAGATTATTAGAAAAAGAAGATAATGATACAATTACTGAAAATGACTTAGAAAACATTACATCTTTAAAAATAGATAAAAACATATTGCAAGATCTATCTATGGGAGATTTAATCTTCTTTAAACAATTAAAAAGTTTATCTTTATCAAATATAGATATATCTAATAATGAAATTGCACTAATTAATAGATTAGATAGTATAGAAACATTAGCTATTAATAATGCAACAATAGATATAGATGAAAATACTTCACTAAGTGTTGGTCTAAAAAATCTAGTTTTTGTTAATTGCGATGGATTAGATATTAAACAATTCAACAAAAACAAAAATCTTACAAAAATATCTTTAATAAATTGTAAAAATGCTAAACTTGACGGAATCTCTGAACTAGAGAACTTGGAAGAAGCAAATCTACCAAACAACGAATGGATGAAAAATGAAGATATTCAAGATTTATGGAATTCTACAAATATAAAAACTGTAAATTTAGATGGAAATACTAATTTAACAGATATAAAACATGAAAATATACAAGTTTCACATAACCAAGAATATAGACCTGGTGAAAAAATCGATTGGGATCAAACATCCAGGCAAGCACAAGGAATAAACTTTAATGCTAACTACATTAAAACACCAGAAGGAAAGGAAAAAATAGCGGAACTTGAAAACCAAGAACCTATTACAATCACTTTAGATGATACTTCTAAACTTTCTATTGAAGAATTAAAAGAACTTAGTGAAAAACATAATATTAATAGAATATTTGTAAATACAGGCTGGAAAGCAACTCAAAATAAAGGTTACTCTATAAATACATTTTTAGCAATCAAAGAAAAAATGGCAGAAATAACCGGAAACATTGACTCTAATGCCTCAGAACAAGATAGATATTTACAAGTAAGAGAAAGAATAACAAACAAAATACGTTATGATTATTCAGTATTAAGTGCAGATTCAAATGACAAAGATTATTATGCATCTAGAAATTTAGAAAATGGATTATTAAATAATACTTGCGTTTGTGCCGGTTATGCTGATATAATGAGAAACGCTTTAGCAGAAGTTGGAATTGAAGCTAAATACGTTGAGGGAATGACAAACCATAATGAATTACATGCATGGATTCAGGTAAAAATTGACGGCAAATGGTATAATGATGATATTACATGGGATGCTATAAATGTATCTTCTGGAAAAAATGGATATAAATATTGTATGATGAATGATGCTGAATTTAGTAAAACACATAAATACGCTATACCTTTAAGAACTGAAGGTTTTGGAGTAAATGAATGTAATGCAAATATACCAGAAAACATTATTTTATATAGAAAAGGTACACAAACAAACACAGTATTTGCAAATAAATCTAATATAGATTTTGAAAGATAATATTATAAAAAGTATAGGTAGTTTATTATTTATATAAACTACCTATATTTTTTTAACTTGCACAATCCTCTAACCAATTATACAACTCTTTTTCATAAAAAGCTCCACTAAATCTTCTTCCGCTAATAAAATTAATATCAGGATACATTTTTTTCAAATCTTTAAAGCTTTTATCCACACTATTTACACCACTTGTTACAAACACATAAGTATTTTTTCCCTCCAAATGATTTTCTTCAATAAAAGTATTTACAATAGTTGGTGCAGTGTAGTACCATATTGGAAATCCAAGAAAAATATTATCATATTTTTCTATCCCTTCTATTTTATTTAATACAAGTGGTCTAAAACTTTTATTTTTCATTTCAATACAAGATCTATTATCTCTACTTGGCCATTTTATGTCATCATCAGTATATCCAACCGCTGGCTCTATTTCAAAAATATCTGCCTCTAAAGCATTTGCTATCTTTTGTGCTAATCTTTTTGTAGCTCCAGTTGCTGAGAAAAAAACTACTAAATTTTTGCCCATATAAACCACTCCTTTAAAAAATATATATTATTATTAAAGTAACTTTAAAATTACCTAATAAACAACTTTATTTTTTCAATGTTCTTATTTATAAAAAATAGCGATTAGATAGTGATGTCCATCACTTTCCAATCGCTTTTTCAAACTATCTTATTGTAAACAATATATCATAAATCATTAAAAATGTCAATTAATTTTTTTATTTTTGTGATAATCTGTAATTTGTTTAAAAAATATGCTATGACTAGTATCCCTATGGTTGTTTACTCTTAACATAGAGAATTAAATTGACACAATATTTAAAAATTGTTATAATATGATTTATATAGAAAGCACATAATATAAATAAAGCTTTCAATAATTAAGGAAGATTTATAAAAAAATTATAAATCAAATATTACCCTTAATTATAAATAGAAAGGATTGATAAAAAATGAAAAACGAAAAAGGATCAATTGCTTTATTTGTTATCCTTGGAGTAATTGCTTTAATTGTAATTATTGTAATAGGTATGTATAATGGATTAGTTTCTAAAAAAGAAAATATTTCAAAAGCATATTCTGACCTAGGAACAATGTTACAAAGAAGAGCAGATTTAATTCCAAACCTAGTAAATACTGTAAAAGGATTTACAACACATGAAAATGAGGTGATTGACAAAATTACTACTGCTAGACAAAATTTATTAAGTGCAAACAATATAGATGAAACTCAAAAAGCAAATGATGAATTGACAAAACAATTAAGTGCATTAATGGTAGTTGTTGAAAATTACCCAGATTTAAAATCATCTGCAAATTTTATTAATTTACAAGATGAATTAGCAGGATCAGAAAATAGAATTGCAACAGCAAGAAAAGATTACAACGATAAAGTTAATGAATATAACAGCTCTATAAAAACATTTCCAACAAATATGATAGCTGGAATGTTTGGATATTCAGAAGAAAAATATTTTGAAGCAACTGTAACAAGTGCGGAGGTACCTAGTGTTAACTTTGAATAAAAAAATTGTAATTATTTTATTTACAATTATATTATTTTTAAATTTAATAGTTAATCCAGTAAATGCCATAGTGTCACAATCTAGGGATTTCTATGTAAATGATACCGCAAATATTTTAAACAATGAAACAGAAACTTACATTATTAATATAAATCAAGAACTATATTCTAAAACTGGAGCACAAATAGTTGTTGTAACAGTTAATAGTTTAGAAGGAATATCTGTTGAAGATTACGCACTTCAAACTTTTAGAAACTACGGCATTGGTAGTAAGGAAAAAAATAATGGTATATTATTTTTAGTATCTGTTGGAGATAGAAAAACTAGAATAGAAGTAGGCTATGGATTAGAAGGAAAAATTACTGATGGAAAAGCAGGAAGGATTTTAGATAACTATGTTGTTCCATATTTTAAAGAAAATGACTGGGAAAATGGTATAAAAAATGGATTTAATGCTATTTTAGAAGAAGTTGAAGATGAATATAGTATTACAATTGATGGTTCTATTCCTTCTAAAAATGTTGGTGATTCTAAAAATGACATATTATATTTCTCTGGTTTATCAGTATTTATTATTTGTTCAATAATTAGATTAATATTTACTAGAAAAACAGCTTTAAAATTTGGACTAGGACTAGTAGTGGCTGGATCAGCTTCAGCTATAAATATGTTTATAGATGGCTCTCTACCACTAACAACATATTTATTTGCTAATGGAATAGGTATGTTATTAGGGCTACTTGGATTTATGTACTTTAGAGGAGGCTATTATGGTGGAGGTGGCTTCTCTGGTGGAGGCGGAGGCTTTTCTGGTGGAGGAGGTTCCTCTGGCGGAGGCGGAAGCAGTAGAAGCTTTTAAATATCATAAAAATATGTAGCTTCTAAATCAGCTTCATGCATAAGTAAAGCTAATGGGTATTTTTTAAATGCTGAACCAATAGTGTTATATAACTCTTTTGGTTCAGTAAATCCCATATGCCATCTAATTGAATATTTTTCCTCTGGTGTAAGTTTTATATACTCTGTAATCATCATTACTGATTTTTCTCCATGACCATATGGAATTGTATCATCTACTGTATAATATGGAACTTTTTCCCATACTCCTAATTCATTTTTTGCATTTCTATAATCAACTTTATAAAAATTTGCTTTGCAAATATCATGTAGTAAAGGTACTAAAATTAAAGTTTCTTGATTAACTTCTATTTTTTCAATATTAGTTTCAACTTTATGTTTTAATATTTCATATACTTTTAAACTATGTTCTAATAAACCTCCCTCATAGCTTCCATGAAATTTTGTACTAGCTGGAGCTGTGAAAAAGTCCGTTTTTTTAATAAAATTTATTAAATCTTCTATTCCATCTCTTTTAACTTGTCTTAATAGTTCTAAAAATTCTTCTTTCATTATTATAATCATTCCTTTCTATTTTTCACAATTATAACATTTCTTTTTTATCTATCTCCTCCAAAACTATCTCCAAAAGAAGAAAATGGTGCTAACTCTCTGCCACCACTTGCCATGGTACAGTCTTTAATAGACGCTAGCAATAATAATATTTCTGTATGTACTCTATCTCTATCTTCTGCTAAAACTTTTCCACTTTCGTAATAATTAATTCTTCGAGTTGCTTCTTGCACTAAATAATTTGAGTTCATTTTTTCTAATCCTTGCACAAAAAATCTATATTTAGGTTGTTTTAATAATTCATTAACATATTCTTTTTCTGGTTCTAAATACTTATCCCTAAACATAGCAATTTTATAGCTAAAATTATTACCGTCCATAGCAATTCTCCTTTCTTAAAAAATACAGTTATATTATACCAAATTTAAGCCAAAAAGTCAAATTATGTAAATTAAACTGCTTTATTTATAAAAAAAAATTAAATATAAATATAAAAAGCATCCGATTTTTTATTATCGAATGCCTAATTTGGTTGCGGAGGTAAGACTCGAACTTACGACCTTTGGGTTATGAGCCCAACGAGCTGCCAACTGCTCCACTCCGCGATGTATAATAATATATTAACACCAAATTTATGATTTGTCAACCTTTTTGGGCTTTTTTATAATTCTTTTCATCGACATATTTCTATAAAAAGTTTATTATTAATACTATAAACATTCTTTTATAAGAAAAAAATCTCAATATAAATTGAGATTTTTTATTGTATACTAACCTATAAATGCATTTTTTATATGATGAATAATACATTTTTTATTATGTAAAAATATTTCTATTACATCAAATCTTACATCAATATTATATAATCTATTTTTAAAAATATAATATTTTGCACTATAAATAATATTATTTATTTTCTTAGGGGTAACCGCTTCGCATGGCATTCCATATTTTAAAGAACTGCGAGTTTTTACTTCTATAAAAATTAATTCTCCTCTTGGAGACTTAGCAATAATATCAATTTCACCTTGTCTGCATAAAAAATTTCTTTCAATTATTTTATAATTTTTTCTTTGTAAATACTTGCAAGCCTCTTCTTCTCCGTATTTTCCTGTATCTTTTTTATTATTCATCTTCACTCCTTAATTTGATAACCATACTTTGTTTTTTCTACTAATCCATCTAATTCAAGCATAAATAACGCATTATTTACTTCATTTACAGGCTTATTTAAAATATTACAAATTTGATTTATTTTTAAAGGCGGTCCAATTAAGCAATTATAAACATCTTCAAATTTTTTATTTATTTTTTTACTATTTATTTTTTCTTTATATTTATTGTTCATTTTATCTATTTCTTCACTATCTTGATTTTCTAGATTATCTTTGTATTCTAAAAAATCAAAACTTTCTATAATATCTCTTGCACTAGTTACAATTTTTGCACCCCTTTTTAATAAATTATTTGTACCAACTCCATGTTTATCGCCTAATCCATGAGGTATACAAAAAACCTTCTTTCCTTGTTCAAAAGCTAATTTACAAGTAACACTAGTTCCGCTTCTATGTGCAGCTTCTACAATTAGAACTCCAATTGATAAAGCACTTACTAGTCTATTTCTTTCTAAAAACTTTTTTGAATCAGCTTTTGCAGAAAGAGGATATTCGCTAATAACAAGTCCTCCATTATTTACTATATCATGAAATAATTTTATATTTTCTTTTGGAAAAATATTATTTAATCCAGAGCCAAGAACTGCAATAGTTTTACCATTTTTTTCTAATGTTCCAATATGTGCAGCACTATCAATTCCAAGTGCCATTCCACTAGTTATAGTTAGCCCTTGCTCAGATAAATCTTTTGCAAATTGCTTCGCGATATTTATTCCTTCAATAGAACAAGCTCTAGAGCCAATTATTGATATTGAATATGTATTTAACAACTTTAAATTTCCTATTGCATATATTTTTTCAGGTGGATTCTTTATTTTCTTAAAATTATCTGGATAATACTTTGACTTATAATCAATTTCTATAACCTCTATTTTTAATTCTCCTTTCACTTTTATTATCTAATTATTAATTATATTATTTAAAAAACTTCCATTAACAAAATATTATTAATACTTCTTTATTTTATTCTCCCCAATACTTTCTATCTAAACTTCTATACAAAATTGCTTCTGCAACATGTTTAGTTAAAATATTAGAATTCCCATCTAAATCCGCAATTGTTCTTGCTACTTTTAAAATTCTTGTATAGGCTCTTGCACTTAATCCAAAATTATTAAAAGCAGAATTTAGTATTTCTTTACTTTTATCATTCAACTTACAATACTTTGGAATTAATTTTGGTGGCAATTCTGCATTTGTAAAAAAGCCATATTCTTTATATCTTTCATATTGAATATTTCTTGCTAAATTGACTCTTTTTCTTATTGTTTCAGAATCTATCGATGGAGTTTCTGGATTTAAAGTATCAAATTTTACACTATTTACCTCTATATGTAAATCAATTCTATCCAACAATGGTCCACTAACCTTATTTAAATACCTTTTTATTTGTTCTTCTCTACAATTACAAGCTTTTTCCGTTGAACCATAATATCCGCATGGACAAGGATTCATGCTTGCCACAAACATAAAATTTGATGGATATGTAATAGAAGAATTAACTCTACTAATTGATATTTTCTTATCCTCTAGAGGAATTCTAAGCATTTCTAAAGTATTTTTATTAAACTCAGGAAGTTCATCTAAAAATAATACTCCATGATGTGATAAACTTATTTCTCCAGGTTTAGGATTTCTTCCTCCACCAATTAATGATATTGGAGAAATTGTATGATGTGGATTTCTAAATGGTCTTGTTCTAATTAGAGGCATATCTGAAGATAATTTTCCAGCGATACTATGTATTTTTGTAGACTCTAAAGATTCTTCAAATGTCATTTCTGGCAAAATTGTTGGAATCCTTTTGGCAATCATAGTTTTACCTGTACCTGGTGAGCCGTATTAATAAGCAATTATGATTACCTGCAGCAGCTATTTCTAATGCCCTCTTTACATTTTCTTGTCCTTTTACTTCAGAAAAATCCATATCAAAATAATTATTCAATTTTAATAAATCTTTATCTTTAAATGGTTTAATTTCAGTATTTCCATTTAAATATGATAATACTTCTGTTATGTGTTTAGTAGGCAAAATATCTCTCCCATCTATTATTGATGCTTCTTTAGCATTTTCTTCAGGCAAAACTATTTGTTTTATACCTAATTTTTTTGCCTCAATACAAATTGGGAGTATTCCCGATATTTTATTTAAATTACCATCTAATGATAATTCTCCTATAAAAACTGTTTTTTCTAATAGGTTCAATAAATTTTTATTTCTTATCTGATTAGTTGCAATTAAAATTCCAATTGCCATTGGTAAGTCAAAAAATGAACCTTCTTTTTTAGTATTTGCAGGAGCTAAATTTACAATTATTTTTTTACTTAATAATTGAATTCCCGAATTTCTTATTGCGGTTTGAACTCGCTCTTTAGACTCTCTAATACTTGTATCTGGAAGTCCTACAACATCAAAGCTTGGAATTCCAGAACTAACATCAACTTGAACAGAAACAAGATATCCATCTAATCCTGTTAGTGCCATACTTTTTACAATTGATAACGTATTTAAAACACCTCCTATTAAATTGTTTTTTATTTGGAAAATAATACGATTTAAAAATATCGAATAAAAACAATTATGTTATATCACAATTTTAATATTATGTAAATAGTTTGTAATAAATTTTATTTACAAACTATGAAATCTTTAATATTCTCAAACTTGCTATCCCCTATGCCCTTAACATTTTTAATATCTTCAATCGAATTAAATTTTCCATTACTGTTTCTATAATTAATTATTTTTAATGCGGTTGCACTCCCTATTCCTGGTAAAGTTTCTAAATCGGCTTGGCTTGCAGTATTAATATTAATTTTATTATTTAAATTATTTTTAGAATTTTTTTCAGTATTTACAAAAGCCTCTAAACTAGTCCCTCCGCTCTCTTTTGTTACTTTTTCTAAATCATCTAAATTTTTTTCGGTAATATTTAAAGAATTATTATTTAAATTATTTTCATAAAAATTTTCCATACTAAAATCTCCTTTTTCATTATTATTTGCTGGTACATAAATTTTCATACCATCCTCAACCAAAAAGGCTAAATTAATATTTTTTAAATCTGCATTTTCTTTTATTCCTCCTGCTATTTCTATAGCATTAGAAATCCTGTCTCCTTCTTTTAATTCTACAATACCAGGATTATTTACTTCACCATCTACATGAACAATTATTTTTTTATTTTCTTTAGAAATATTATTTTCATTTGTATTTAAATTATTAATATTTTGATTATTTTCTTTTGTGCTATTATTCATCAAAATATCATCATCTGTTAACAATTCTTTAGTTTCACTATCAGCATAAATAAAATAGCTTATTGTAAAAAAAATTATTAAAATTATAAAAATAATAATTGTTTTTATTTTTTTATTATCTAAAAATTTTTTATTTAAAATATGATATTTAATCATATTTTTCACCTCCTTTATTTTCAAAAATTTTTTATTCTATGTAATCTTTGGTAAATAGCAAATTGTTAAAAATAATTCAATAAAAAGCTAATTTCTTATTGAAATTTGTAAAAAAATATATTATATTATTTCTAGAAAAAAACAGGGAGAAATAATACAATGAAATTTAGAAAAAAAATAATCAAAATATTACTATGTTTATCTTTAGTAACAATCTTATTTAGCACAAATATATTTGCAGAAGAAAATAAAAATTTAATATCTACTGAGAATGATTTAATTACTTCTCAAGAAAATTCTTCTGTAAATCAAGATATATCTTCAAATACAGATAATAATAATCAAACCAAAAAACAATTTTATGACACCAACGAAGAAAAACCTGACTTTACTGTTTTTTGTAATAATGCAATTTTGGTTGATACAAAAACAGGAAAAATTCTATATAATAAAAATATAAAAGATAAAAAATATCCTGCAAGTACAACAAAAATTTTAACTGCTATCTTAGTATTAGAAAACTGTAATTTAGATGATAAAGTTGTTGTAGATTATGAATCAATTGCTATAGTTCCATCTGGTTATACAGTTGCTGCGCTTCAAGTTGGAGAAGAACTAACAGTAAAACAACTTTTACAAATGTTATTGGTTCCAAGTGCAAATGATGCTGCAAATGTTTTAGCAAAACATGTAGCTGGCTCAATTGATAGTTTTGCAAGTATGATGAATACAAAAGCAAATGAAATTGGCTGTGAAGACTCACATTTTACAAATCCAAGTGGTGTACATGATAAAGACCATTATTCTACAGTTTATGATTTTGCACTATTAATGGATTATTGTATAAAAAATCCTACATTTGTTGAATTAGCATCATTAAAATCTTGCATAATTCCTGCTACAAATAAATATGATCAAAGAGTTTTTACAAATACAAATGAAATGCACAATATTGATACACGTGATATTCCAAGCAATTATTATTATCCATATTTATTATGTGGAAAAACAGGCTATACATCACAAGCTAACAATTGTTTAGTTACTGCTGCAGAAAAAGATGGCCTAAAACTAATTTGTGTTGTTTTTGATGGATTAAGAACTGATGAAGATTTAAGTGCAAAATTTTGCGACACAAAAAATCTATATGAATTTGGCTATAATACTTATTCTGTTGTAAAATTACGTGAAAAGGATGCAATAGCAAAACAAATAGAAATATCAAATGCCACAAAAGATACTCGAAATCTAGATTTACTAATTAATGAAGATATTAATGTTTTAACAAAACAACAAAGCAATATTAATCAAGTAGAACCTGAATTTATATTAAATGAAAATATTGAAGCTCCAATTGCAAAAGGAGATCGTTTAGGAACAATTATTTACAATATTGAAGGAATAAAATATGAAGCTCCTTTAATTGCTGCACATAAAGTTGATAAAGATAATTTTTGGTTTTTTATTTTTCAAATGATTATTATTGGAATTATAATTTATTTAATATATAAATTATTAAAATCAAAAAAAGCAAAAAATACAAAAAATATAAGAAAAGTATTATATAAAAGTTAAGTTTCCAAGAAAAATAGATATTTTGTAGCGGAATTGTGGGGACCGTTCAAATTTTCTCGAAAGCTTTGCTTTCGTTAGAAAATTTAGAATGGGGATAGCGAAAAAATATATATTT
>JAFRFO010000079.1 GCA_017434295.1 Clostridia bacterium | reverse complement strand
TTAAATCTTCTCATGAATTGTTCTATTTATTACATCTAATTGTTGTTCACGTGTTAATTTTGTAAAGTTTACTGCATAGCCAGAAACACGAATTGTAAGTTGTGGGTATTTTTCAGGGTGTTTCATTGCATCTTCTAGTAAGCTTCTATCAAATACATTTACATTTATATGATGTCCTGTTTGTGTAAAATATCCATCTAACATGCTTACTAAGTTAGAAATTCTTTGTTCTTCTTCTTTTCCAAGTGTATTTGGTGTAATAGAAAAGGTATAAGATATTCCATCTTCTGCATCTTCAAATGGTAATTTTGCAATTGTGTTCATAACAGCTAAAGCTCCATTTTTATCTCTTCCATGAAGAGGGTTTGCTCCTGGACCAAATGGTTCTCCAGATTTCCTTCCATCTGGTGTGTTTCCAGTAGATTTACCATATACTACATTTGATGTTATTGTTAATATTGAAAGTGTTTGTTTTGAGTTTCTATATGTTGGATGTTTTCTTAGTTTCCTAATAAAGGTTCTAACTATTTCAACTGCTATTCTATCTACTCTGTCATCATCATTTCCGTATTTTGGAAAATCTCCTTCAATTTTAAAATCAGTTGCTAGACCTGTTTTATCTCTAATTACTTTTACTTTAGCATATTTTATTGCTGATAATGAGTCAGCTACAACAGATAAACCAGCAATACCACAAGCCATAGTTCTTATAATATCTCTATCATGTAGTGACATTGCTAAAGCTTCATAACAGTATTTGTCATGCATATAATGTATACCATTTAATGCTTTAATATATATTTTTGCAACATAATCCATCATTACATCTAATTTTTCAATTACTTCATCAAAGTCTAAGTATTCTGATGTTATTGGTGTGAATTTTGGCGTTATTTGTTTTCCAGATATTTCATCTCTACCACCATTTATTGCATAAAGTAATGTTTTGGCTAAGTTTGCTCTAGCTCCAAAAAATTGCATTTGTTTTCCAATTCTCATTGGAGATACACAACAAGCTATTCCATAGTCATCTCCTAAAGTTGTTCTCATTACATCGTCGTTTTCATACTGTATAGAAGATGTCTTTATTGAAAGACCTGTTGTATATTTTTTAAATCCTTCTGGTAATCTTGTAGACCATAGAACTGTTAAATTTGGTTCTGGAGCAGGACCTAAAGTTTCTAATGTGTGTAGAAGTCTAAAAGAGTTTTTTGTAACTAAAGTTCTTCCATCAACTCCCATACCACCAATACTTTCAGTTACCCAAACAGGGTCTCCACTAAACAATTCATTATATTCGGGTGTCCTTAAAAATCTTACCATTCTTAGCTTCATTACAAAGTGGTCCATTAGTTCTTGAGCTTCTGTTTCTGTAATTACACCATTTTGTAAATCTCTTTCTATATAAACGTCTAAGAAAGTAGATGTTCTTCCTAAGCTCATTGCAGCACCATCTTGAGATTTCACAGATCCTAAATAACCAAAGTATAACCATTGAATTGCTTCTTTTGCATTTGATGCAGGAACTGAAATATCAATTCCATATTTTAAAGCCATTACTTTTAATTCATTTAGTGCTTTTATTTGTTCTGCAATTTCTTCTCTATTTCTTACAACATCTTCTGTAAAATTATCTACATTTAGAACTTCTAATTCAGATTGTTTTTCTTTTATAAGTATGTCAACACCATATAAAGCAACTCTTCTATAATCTCCAATTATTCTACCACGGCCATATCCATCTGGAAGACCTGTAAGTAGGTGAGAGGTACGAGCAGCTCTAATGTCTGGCGTATATATATCAAATACTCCATCATTATGAGTTTTTCTATATTTATGGAATACTTCTTCAACAAATGGATCTAACTTTTTACCACATGCGGCTGTGGCTTTTTCTACAATTCTTATTCCACCAAAAGGCATAATTGCTCTTTTTAATGGGCTATCTGTTTGAAGTCCTACTATTTCTTCTAAGTCTTTATCAATATAACCTGCATCATGTGCAGAAACTGTTGAAGGTGTTTTTGTATCTACATCTAAAACTCCACCTTGGGAATTTTTTTCTTTTTCATATAATTTAACAACCTTGTCCCATAATTTTAATGTTTTTTGTGTTGCATTTGCTAAAAAGCTTGAATCTCCTTCATAAGGTGTATAATTATGTTGAATAAAATCTCTTAAATTTATTTCTTCTTGCCAAGCTCCACTTTTAAATCCTTGCCATTCTTTAAATTCCATTTTTTTCACATTCCTTTCTATAATTTTTTATTTAATAAATTTATTTCAATATTTAAACATTTTTTGATTTTTCCATAAATTACAATAATTTTTGATTATTCATATAAAAATATTATTTGCATTTTTTAAATAAAAAATGTATTATTTTTTTTCGTATTTTCGAATTAATTATATATTTAAAACAAATAAAATCTGTTGCAATTGCAACAGATTTTATTTTGTTAAAATTAAACATTGATATTAATATGTTTTTAAGTTTTATTACATTTTTATGACAAAATTATAGAAAAAAATAAATAAGCTTAATCACTCTCTGCTATTGTTTTTGCTACATTATAAATCATCTTTTGCTTCTCTGGAGAGCACTTTTTAAGTAAATCCGCAAATTCTTTTTCTAAATAGTTATTTTGTTCACTTGAAGCTCCATTTAATAAATATCCTTCAGAAACATCAAGCAAGTTACAGATTTGATCCAATCTCTTTAAATTAATTTTAGAATTTCCTCTTTCAACTCTACTTAAAAAAGCAACAGATACATCAATTTTTTCTGCTAAATCTTCTTGAGTAAGATTTTTAGCAAGTCTTGCTTGTTTAATTCTTGTTCCAATTACATTATAATCTAAAGCCATAATAATAACCTCCAAACAATGAAAACCGCTTATACTAGGCTGTTTATCTTTATTAATGCAAATATAACATTATATAAAACTAGTTTACAGAAACCTATAAATTTAATTTTACCAATAAATTTGTATATAAATAGTATTTCTAAATATACGGAAAAATATGTAAGGTAGAATAAAAGAGAAAAAAAGAGAATAAAAGAGTATAAAAGAGATTTAATACACTAAATAGATGATTAATTTTACAATTTTTGTAATAAAATTAAAAAATTGGGCATAATAATGTATACATAATTTGATTTTTACAGGAATATAATGTATAATTAAAGATAGCTGTTTGGAAACAAATGGCAAAAGGAGAGTGAATTTTATTTTAAAAAGGAAACTTAAATTCTATACTAAGGAAGGCTTAAAAATCTTAGGGATGATTGGAATAGCGTTTGGTTTCGTTAGCGGAATGTTATGTGCAAAATATAAACCAGTTTATGCAGTTACATTAGGTAATGAAAATGTTGGTTATATAGATAATAAGGAAGAATTTGAACAAAAAGTAGATGATTTAATTGTTAATTATTCTTCTAAAAATGTTGATAGTGTTGAGTTAAATAAAACACCATCTTATGAGCTAAAATTTGTTGACAGAGATGAAAAAACAAATGAACAAGAAATAATAATAGCTATGCAAAAAGATGTTACAATTACTTATAAATATTATGAAATAGCTTTAGATGACGAAATAGTAGATTCTGTAGATAAAAAAGAAGATGCAGAAAATATAGTAAACGAATTAAAAACAGCACATGAAGACTTAAATATTACTGTTAATGAAAAAGTAACACAAAATGCAGAAGAAATAAAAACAAGTGAAATGGAAGTTGCAAAATCAAACATTACATCTATTGTAGAAGAAAATGAAAATACAATAGCAAATGTTGAAGGTATTAAAATTGCATGTTTACCAGTAACTGGTACAATTACTTCAAGATATGCTGAAAGTTCTTCTATAAGAAGTTCAAACCATACTGGGTTAGATATTGCAGCACCTAGTGGTACTGATATACAGGTTGTTGCAGATGGTAAAGTTACTTTTGCAAGTTATAACGGTTCATATGGTAACTTAGTAAAAGTAGAACATGGTAATGGTGTTGAAACTTGGTATGCACATACAAGTAAAATGTATGTTAGTGTTGGGCAAGAGGTAAAAGCAGGAGATATAATTGCAGCAGTTGGTTCAACTGGTAACTCAACAGGGCCTCACTTACATTTAGAAATAAGAATTAACGGAAACCACGTAAACCCACAAAATTATCTTTATAATTAGTATAGAAAGATTAAAAAGAAATCGAATATTAAAATGATAATTAAATATTAATTTGAAATAAAAAGATTATCAAAGAGTAGCAAAAAGCGACATTCCATAAAAGAATGTCGCTTTTGCTGTTTAAATAATTACGATAAATTAGTTATATTACTCGGGAAAAATCTTATCCTCTTCAGTATCCTCAAGGCCTCTGAAATTTTTCCAATAAGTACTGGCTATTTCCATAACATTTGCTAAGTTTTCATTTCGAATTGTTTTAGCAGATATAGGATCAAAGTGTGCACATTCCAGGACTACAAAACAATTGTTAGTTGTGTTGATAACCTGATAACCCTTTTTTATAAAGGGATAGTTTTCAAGTTTGAGATTGCGATCTCTTACTTTTTTGCAACCACCACGTTCATCGGTTTCTGCAGATAATCTTTTACAATCTATGTTTGCAGATGCACACTGATGATCTCCTGCTAAAAGCTCAACAATATGAAGTCTTGCAGGCATTTCTGTATAATATAATTTGTAATTTTCTTTATACAGAAAAACGGGGTTGGATGAGTTGCGAAGCTGTTGAACATCATCAACGGAGATTTCCATTAAAGGGTATTCTACAATCTTCCGTTCTCTACTAACATTACTATTGTGATAGAAATGCTCTTTTCCATCTTTATCTACGATGTATACTTTTTCAGTTCGTTCTATGGTTTGCTTGACTATTAGTTTTAGTTCCCTAATGCTTTGCGCATACAGACTAATGCTCTCGATGATCTTGGTAATAGTATTTTCCATTGCAATTCCTCCTTATGATGTTATTGGTTTCTCGTAATTATTTGTTAGGCATAATGCCTCTTTTCAATGTTCAAATAAGTACAAAAGTACTTTCAAAGATTATATCACTTTATGTAAATAAAGTCAAATATATAAAAGCATAAATTGAATTTATGCTTTTATATGTTTATAGTATTATACAAATTAATCCGCCAGAGCCTTCATTTACAATTCTTTCTAAAGTTTCTTGTAATTTCATTTGTGCATCTTCTGGCATTTTAGAAAGTTTGGTTTGTAATCCTTCATTAACGAGTTCATGTAAATTTTTGCCAAATATATTTGATTCCCAAATCTTTTTTGGATCGTTTTCAAATTCTTTTAATAGATAATTAACCAAATCTTCAGATTGTTTTTCTGAACCAACAATTGGAGATACTTCAGTTTCAATGTCTGCTTTTATCATATGAATGCTTGGTGCTGTAGCTTTAAGTTTAACTCCAAACCTTGAACCCTGTTTTACCATTTCTGGTTCGTCTAAAATAAGTTCATCAATAGAAGGTGTTACAATACCATAACCTTTTGCATTTACTTCTTCTAGCGCATATGCAATTTTATCATATTTTTTCTTAGCAGAAGAAAGTTCAGTAATAGTGCCAAATAAATCTCCTTCATTAGAAATATCAACTCCAGTTATTTCAGATAATACTTTGTAGAACAATCCTTCTTTTAAAGTGATTGATACATTTACATTTCCACTTCCAAGTTCTATACTAGATATTTCACAATTATCAATTATTTCTGTGTTAGAAATACTATGAACTGAATCAGGAACTTCTTTTAGAATATTTGTATTTGAAAAAGCATTTTTTATTTCATTAAATAGTTCTGTTTTTAATGGATGAGAAAAGTCAATTCCATCAATCCATCTAGGAAATTTAATATTGATTTGTTCAATAGGAAATTCATATAAAATATTTGCAAAAATATTGCTTATATCATCAATATCTAGTTCTTCACAATTTGTTGGAATAACTGTTGCATTGTATTTTTTACTAAGATTATCAGCCAATTCTATTGTATAACTTGAATTTGGAGTAGCAGAGTTTAATAAAATAACAAATGGTTTATTTAATTCTTTTAATTCACTGACAACTCTTTCTTCTGCAGGTATGTAATCTTCTCTTGGGATTTCTGTTATGCTTCCATCGGTAGTAACCAAAATACCAATTGTTGAATGTTCTTGAATTACTTTTTTAGTTCCTATTTCAGCAGCTATTTCAAAAGGAATTTCTTCATCAGACCAAGGTGTTTTAACCATTCTAGGCATTTCATTTTCTAGGTAGCCTAAGCTGTTTTCTACTAAATAGCCAACACAATCAACAAGTCTTGTTTTAAATTTTAAATTATTATCAAGAGTAATTTCAATAGCCTCATTTGGAACAAATTTAGGCTCTGTAGTCATAATTGTCCTTCCACCAGCACTTTGAGGAAGTTCGTCTCTTGCACGTTCTTGCTTGTATTCATTTTCAATATTTGGAATTACAAGTAAATCCATAAATTTCTTAATAAATGTGGATTTACCAGTTCTAACAGGTCCAACCACTCCAACATAAATATCACCTTGAGTTCTTGAACTAATATCTTTATATAGATCTATATTATTCATCTATATACCTCCTTAAAAATTTTTAAACATGTACTAATTAACTTTTATTAATTTATATTGGGATTTTTTTGGAATATGACAAGTTTTTAAAAAATAATTGCTAAATTAATAAATATGTGATACAATAACAAAAATATTATAACAAACATATTATGTATTATTAGTATAAGAGCCTAATTACAAGGCTTTTTTAATGCAGAAAGGAAGTCTTAACAATGAATGAAATTCAAAAAGCAAAAGAAATATTAAAAGAATATAATCAAAATCATATTGTTAAACTATTTGATAAAATTGATGAAGAAAAACAAGCTGAATTAGCTAAACAAGTATTAGGTATTGATTTTCATAAAATAACTGAATTATACGAAAATACAAAAAAAGAAATAGAAATAAAAGAAAAAACTATAACACAAATATCTTATTTAGATAAAGCTAAATTATCAAGTGAAGAAAAAAAGAAATTTGATACATTAGGAATAGAATCTGTAAAAAAAGGTGAATATGCAGTAGTTACAATGGCAGGAGGGCAAGGAACAAGGCTTGGACATAGTGGACCTAAAGGTACATTTAAATTAGATGTTTATGGAAAAGGTAAATACTTATTTGAAATTCTTGCAGAAAACCTTAAAGATGCAAATAAAAAATATGGAGTTACAATTCCTTGGTACATAATGACAAGCAAAGAAAATAATGAGCAAACTAAAGATTTCTTAGAGAAAAATAATTATTTTGGTTATGATAAAAGCAGTGTAACTTTATTTACACAAGGAGAACTTCCATTAGTTGACACAAAAGGAAAATTGTTAATTAGTAAAGATATGAAAATAAAAGAAGCTTCAGATGGAAATGGGGGAACTTATAGCTCATTAAGATCAAGTGGAGCTCTTGCAGATATGAAAGAAAGAGGAGTCAAATGGGTATTTATTGGAAGTGTAGATAATGCATTATTAAAAATGGTTGATGTAACATTATTAGGGATGACAATTGATAAAAATTATCAAATAGCTTCTAAAACTGTTGCAAAAGCAAATCCTCAAGAAAGAGTTGGTGTATTTTGCAAATGTAATAATCATCCAAAAGTTATTGAATACACAGAACTTCCTGAAAAAATGGCAGAAGAAGTTGACAATAACGGAGAGTTAAAATATGGTGAATCTCATATTATGTGTAATCTATATTCAGTAGATGCAATTGAAAAGATTAGTAAAGAAACTTTAATGTATCATACAGCATTTAAAAAGAATTCTTATATAGATGAAAATGGTAAAGAAGTAATTCCAGAAGAGCCAAATTCTTATAAGTTTGAATCATTTATTTTTGATGCATTTGAATTCTTTGATGATATTGCAATTTTAAGAGGAAAAAGAGAAGATGATTTTGCTCCGGTTAAAAATAAAGAGGGAGTTGACAGCCCTAGAACAGCGAAGGAACTTTATGAAAAGTACTGGGCAAGGGAGATTGAGAAATAAGAAATGGAGTAAAAGTTATGAGTAATATTGAAATAAAGAATTTATATAATTTAGATGAAACAATTGCTGCAAGTGTGTTTGAAGGACTTACATATCCTTGGGAAGTGTTACCTAAAATTGGTGATTTTATAATAGAATTAGGTAAATCTTTAGATAAAGAAAAGTTTGATGAAATTGCTGAAAATGTTTGGGTAGCAAAAACTGCAACTGTTGCTCCAACAGCTTATATAAAAGGACCTGTAATTATAGATGAAAATGCAGAAATTAGGCATTGTGCTTTTATTAGAGGAAAAGCAATTGTTGGAAAAAATGCAGTAGTTGGAAATTCTACAGAATTAAAAAATGTTATATTGTTTAATAATGTTCAAGTACCACATTACAATTATGTAGGAGATTCAATATTGGGTTATAAATCTCACATGGGTGCAGGTTCAATTACTTCTAATGTTAAATCAGATAAAAAACTTGTAATTGTAAGAAATGGTGATGAAAAAATTGAAACTGGACTTAAAAAATTTGGTGCAATGTTAGGTGATAATGTAGAAGTAGGATGTGGTTCTGTTTTAAATCCAGGAACCATTATTGGCAGAAATACTAATATTTATCCACTTTCTTCAGTTAGAGGAACAATTAATTCAAATAGCATATATAAAAATCAAGGTGAAATTGTTTATAAAATATTTGATTAATTTTTTAAAATATTATATAATATATATAGATGATTTATTTTATTTATGGAGGTAGAGGCCATGAGTGAAGAAAAAGAGAGAAAAGAAATAAAAATCGTTGATGGTGATGGAAAGGATTTAGACATTTCACCAGTATATGAGGATATAAATGATTTAAGACCAAAATCAAAAGATGATAAGCCAAAAGATATAGTTATACCTAAATAAAAAATAAAGTGGGGCATTAAAACAAATGGAAATAGAAAAAATAAAAGGAATAATAGAAGCAATATTATTTGCATCAGGAGAAGTTGTAACAAAAAAACAATTGGCTTTAATTTTAGAAATTTCAATAGTAGATTTAGAAAAGATAGTTGAAAGTATGAAAGAAGATTACAAAGCAGAAGATAGAGGAATAAATGTAATACAAGTTGAAGAAGGATATCAACTATGTACTAAAAAAGAGTTACATGATTATATTTATCCTGTAATTGATAAAAGAGCAAAGCCAAATTTATCAAATGCTGCCTTAGAAACACTTTCTATTATTGCTTATAATCCTAGAATTACAAGAGCTGAGATAGAAGCAATTAGAGGAGTAAGTGCAGATGGTTGTATATACAAATTATTAGAATATGGTTTAATTGAGGAAGCAGGAAAGGCAGACTTACCGGGTAAGCCAATGACTTACAAAACTACAAGCGAATTCTTGAAAATGTTTGGATATTCATCTTTAAACGATTTACCAGAGCTTCCTAAATATAAATTAGATAGTAATAGGCAAATTGTAATAGATGAATTGGTTGAAGAAGATGTTGAAGAAAATGTGGGAGAGAATGTTGAAGAGAAAAATATAGAAAAGACTAAAGAAAGCATAGATAAGAACTAGGTGATTTGTAAACCTGGTTTTTTATTTTTTTTAAACTCTTACACCACTTGCATTTTTTAATTTTTTATTATATAATAACTACTCAAGTAAATGGGTTGTGTCTTATGAAAGGAATGTTATCAAATATGGAAAACAAGAGCTTCAAAAAAATAGTAAACATATTATATAACGAAGAAATAGAGAACATAAATAGTGAAGAAATAAATGAAAATATAGTTGGGACAATTAATATAGAGCCAACAATTCTTTATGACAAATTTACAGGTAATATGAAAATAGAATTCAAAATAGGCAAGAACAAAATGTATAAAATAAAAAATTTAGTAGAATTTTATACAGCTATGGCAAACAAAGAAAATATTAAATATAAAGAAGGCTTACAATTTGTACATACAGAAAGCTCATTTTCTGAAGAAAGTAGAGCTATTTTAAGATTTATTCTTAAATATGCAGAAATGATAAAATATGCTAATTCAAATTCTAATAGTAATTATAAATATTTTGGTAAGTCATTAAATGAAAATTCAATAATGATTGGAACTAGTGGAATTGATGAAATATTTGAAATATTAAAAGGCAAAGAGGTCGAATTTTATAAAGATGCAAGAGAAGAGAAAGTAAAATTTGTAGAAGATAATCCTAAAATAGAATTTACATTAAAAAAACAAGGAGAAGCAAAATATGTAATAGAACCAAACATAGATATTTATAGTATAATTCTGATAAAAGGAAAAGATTTTAAATACATTTTACAAAATTCGAAATTATATAAATGTAGTAAAGATTTCGAAAATTCGGTAATAAGACTAATTGAAATATATAGACAAAACTACTTAACAGAGCTTACTCTAGAAAGAAAAGACCTAAAAGATTTCTTTTCAGTATTTATGCCAAAAATGAAAAATAAAATAAAAATAAAAGGTATTGAAGAACAAGAATTAGAAGAGTTTAAACCAAAACAATTAGAAGTAAAAACATACTTTGACTTTGACAAAGCAGGAAACATTGTTGCACAATTAAATTTTAAATATGGAGAAATTGTATTTAATCCATTAGATGAAAATGTAAAAATAGATATCCCTAGAAATATAATCCAAGAAACAAAGGCTCTAAACAGATTTCGTAAAACAGGTTTTATGTTTGATGTTAAAAATTTACGTTTTATATTGCCAGATGAAGAAAAGATTTTTGATTTTTTAACTGAGGGCATACAAAATTACATTAATAAATTTGAAGTGTTAGTCACAGATAATTTTAAAGCAAAACAAGTAAAAAGTCTTAAAATTGGTGGGATGGGAATAAGACTTCAAAATGATTTATTATCAATTGATATAGATAGTTTAAATATAGATATAAAGGAATTAAAAAACATAATAGAAAAATATGAGTTAAAGAAAAAATATTATAGGCTTAAAGATGGCAGTTTTTTAAATCTTGAAGATAGCAAAGAAATATCATTTTTTGATAAATTAATTAATGGTATGGATGTTAATTATAAAGACATAGAAAAAGGAGAAATAAATCTTCCAATTAATAGAACTATGTACTTAAATACAATATTAAATAGTTTAAAATCTGTACCAATTAATAAAAATGAAGATTTTAAAAATATAGTAACAAATTTGGATAAAAATCAAATTAATGAAATGAATGTACCTGATGAATTAGCTACAACATTAAGATATTACCAAAAAACGGGCTTTAAGTGGCTAAAGACACTAGATAAATATAGATTTGGTGGTATTTTGGCTGATGACATGGGACTTGGAAAAACTATTCAAATATTGTCTGTTATTTTAGACTATGTTAATAATTATAGTTTGCAAGGAGAAATAATTGAAGGACAGGAGTCTTTGAATAAAAAGAAACCAAGTTTAGTTATAGCACCTAGCTCACTTACACTTAACTGGAAAAATGAAACCAAAAAATTTGCTAAAGACTTAAAAGTCTTAGTAATTAGAGGAAACTTACAAGAAAGAAAAAATCTAATTAATCAAATACCTAATTTTGATTTAGTAATTACTTCTTATGATTTATTAAAAAGAGATATAGATATTTATAAAGAAAAAGATTATAATTTTAAATTTATTATTGCAGATGAAGCTCAATATTTAAAAAATAGCAATACACAAAATGCAAAATCTATAAAGGAGTTAAATGCAGATACTAGATATGCTCTAACAGGAACACCTATAGAAAACTCTTTAGCAGAGTTATGGTCAATATTTGATTTTATAATGCCAGGTTATTTATATAGTTACAAAAAGTTCAAAACAATGTACGAAGTCCCAATCATTAAAGATGAAGATAAACAAAGTTTAGAAAAATTAAGAACTTTAATAGAACCATTTGTATTAAGGAGAACTAAAAAAGAAGTTCTAACAGAATTGCCTGATAAAGAAGTAACTGTATTAGAAAGCGAAATGCAAGAAGAACAACAACAAATATATTTGTCATATTTATCTAATGTGAAAGAAGATGTTGCAAATTTACTTGGACAAGACAATGGAAAAAATCAAATGAAAGTTTTAGCAGCACTAACAAGACTTAGACAAATATGTTGCCATCCTAGTTTATTTATAAAAGATTATAGTGGAGAAAGTAGCAAACTAGATCAATGTATGGAAATAATAGAGGAAGCAACAAAAGGTGGTCATAAAATACTGCTATTTTCATCATATACTTCAATGCTTGGAATAATAGAAGAACAACTAAAACTAAAAAATATAAAATATTTTAAACTAACAGGTGCAACTAAAGTAGATGAAAGAATTAACCTTGTTGATGAATTTAATTCAAATGATGAAATAAAAGTATTTTTAATATCACTTAAAGCAGGGGGAACAGGACTTAATCTTACAGGAGCAGATATGGTTATTCATTATGACCCATGGTGGAATTTATCAACAGAAAATCAAGCAACAGATAGAGCACACAGAATCGGACAAAAGAAAAATGTTCAAGTATATAAATTAATTACCAAAAATTCAATTGAAGAAAAAATATATGAACTTCAACGTAAAAAAGAAGCTTTAATAGATAATGTGTTGGATACAAAAACTACATTTATTAATAAGCTTTCTAGAGAAGAATTGTTAAGCCTTTTTGAATAGGTTTAATTATTGAATTAGGTAAATATATATTCTGAGAGTGGTCAAGTGGGGACCGTTCCATAGTTCTTAGAGATTTATCTCTTAGAACTATGTGAATGGGGAGACCCGGAAAGAATATATATTTACCTTTTAAAAAAGTAGTTTGAGAGGAGAATTTATGAAAGATTATATTACAGTAATTGGAGGAGGCTTAGCGGGATCAGAGGCAGCATATCAAATTGCAAAAAGAGGGATAAAAGTAAAATTATATGAAATGAAACCAGTTAAGTTTTCAGAAGCACACAGTAATAGTGATTTGGCGGAAATAGTTTGTAGCAATTCTCTAAAATCAAACTTGTTAACAAATGCATGTGGACTTTTAAAAGAAGAACTAAGAAAACTAGATTCTTTACTTATTCGCATAGCAGATGAAACCAAGGTTCCTGCAGGTCAAGCACTAGCAGTTGATAGAGAGATGTTTTCCAAAAGAGTAACAGAAGAAATCGAAGCAAATCCGCTAATTGAAGTGATACATAAAGAGGTAGGTATAGATAGAGATAATAATACTACTATAGAAGATGAATGTAGTGAGCTTGAAGAAATGACAAAAGACGGAATAGTAATTATAGCAACAGGTCCACTTACTTCTAATGCTCTATCTAAAGAAATTCAAAAAATTACAGGAGAAGATAAATTTTATTTTTATGATGCGGCAGCTCCAATTATTAGTAAAGAAAGTATAGATTTTAACATTGCGTTTTATGGGGATAGATATTCTCAAGAAAAGAAAAAGGAAGAAACAATAGAAGAATGGCATAAAAGATTAAAAGAACAAGATAAAACAGAACAAAGCTATATTAATCTTCCAATGAATCAAGAGGAATATGAAAAATTTTGGAGAAATCTTGTAGAAGCAGAAGTAGTAACTTTACATGATTTTGAAAAAAAAGAAATATTTGAAGGCTGTATGCCAATCGAAATTATGGCAAAAAGAGGAATAGATACACTTCGTTTTGGACCATTAAAACCAGTTGGATTTGATGACCCAAGAACTGGTAGAAGACCTTATGCTCTAGTACAATTAAGGCAAGATGATAAAATGGCAAGTATGTATAATATAGTAGGATTTCAAACAAACCTAAAATATGGAGAACAAAAAAGAGTATTTAGTATGATACCAGGTTTGCAAAATGCTGATTTTGTTAAATATGGTGTAATGCATAGAAATACATATATTAATTCACCTAATTTATTAGATGAAACATATAACTTAAAGACACATAAGAATATATATTTTGCGGGTCAAATAACTGGTGTTGAAGGATATGTTGAATCCATTTCTTCTGGAATGGTAGCAGCATTAAATGCAATTGCAGCTTTTAGGGACACTTCTAAAAAACAGCAACAACATACTTTTCAGAAGTGTTCCCAAAAATTAGGAAAAGTCATTTTCTCAGAAAATACAATAATAGGAGCACTTGCAAAATATATTTCTACATCAAATGAAAATTTTCAACCAATGAATGCAAATTTTGGCATACTTCCAGAACTTGAAGGAACAAAAATAAGAGATAAAAAAGAAAGATATATGAAATATGCAAAAAGAAGCTTAGAAAACTTCTAGGCTTCTTTTTGTAAAAAAATTTTTGTTTAACTAAATTAGAATATTGTATTATAAATAATTGAAAAGAATAAAAAGTTTTATAATAAAGAATTAATAGTTGAATTATACATAAAACAGTTGCATAATTTTGGGATGCATGTTATAATGTTATCTAATGAGTATTGGGGAGGAATAGTGTGAAAAATAAAAAGTTAAAAAAGAGCATGATTAATAACAGTAGCGATTAAAAATTTTAAAAACAGGCTACTGTTTGAAAATAAATGTTAAATTAAATATTTTAATGAGGTTTAAATTGCATAAATAACATCATC